>JBNMOZ010000456.1:0-5407 GCA_051276005.1 Bradymonadia bacterium
ACACAGCCCGACATGCCGCGCCTCATCGATGATGAGATCGACGGCGCCCGCGTAGATCTCCACCGGCTCGCCGGACGCGGTCACTTCGGTGAGGAAGCGGTTGACGATCTGGAGGGAGCGAAACTCGCTGTGAAATCGAACCCGCCAGACTGCGCAGGCGCGCTCGAGCAACGCCGGATCGTATGCAGTCGGATCGAAGGCTGCGAAGTCGATGGCGCCGCAGAGTTCGGCGTGCATCGCGTCGAAGACCGAGGGCTTTGCGGCGGTCACCGGCGCCGCCACGCTGCGAGCTTGAAGTCCTCGGGCGGCGCGTTACAGGCCCCGCGATCGCCGATGCTCATGATGCCGCCGTTGATGACCTGAAACGGCCCGACGTCCAGGATTTCTCCGAACCTGAGCGCGCGCACTTCGTCGACCTGCGGATCGCTGGCGCGCAGGCGATAACCGGTGTAGGTGCAAAAGAACTCGTCGTCGTCCTCGACGTAGCAGCTCTGCTCGCCGCGGCCCAACGTCAACTGGGGATCGTTCAGGCCTGGCGCGCCGTTGTCGCCGGCTTGCACGAACGCCTGCAGGCCCGCTGCGGTGGAGATCGCCAGGCTGCCAGAGAGCCCGGAGAACCAGGCCTCGTTGAGCGCCGGCTCGATGACGATCTGCGCCCCAACTTCGAACCGGACGTCGACGGGCAGGTCGAGCACGATCTGCCAGACGCGTCCGTCGGGCGCGACCGCGGTAAACCACCGAGGGTTTGCTCCGATGCGGCCAAGCACCGCGCCCGAGCCGTCGCGACCGCACATGCCATCGACCACAACGCCCTCGCCAGTCTCGGTGATTCGAGCTTCATAGCGCCCTGCGCTCGGCACCTCGCCCGCTTCTAAGACGCATGCGCCGACGTTGAAGACGAACCGGCCTTCGGGCGGGCAAATCCAGGCGGGCAATTCGACTTCCGGCTCGGGGCCCGGCTCGGGCTCGCCTGGCGCGGGTTCGGGGTCGACCGGCGGCGGTCCGCTGTCGTCGGGCACGGCGGCGTCTGTGGCGGCGGCGTCTGTGGCGGCGGCGTCAGTGACGGCGGCGTCTGTTGCGGCAGCGTCCAGATCGGCGCTGGGCGTGCGGTCTTCGATGCAGGCGACTTGGGCGACGCACGCGACGCCGCCGATCCAGATGATGCGGTGCATATTGTCCTCGGGTGGGTCGCTATGAGTGTCGCCCTGTGTGTAGCAAGCGCGAGGCCAACCGCGCTGTCCGATGACGCCGGGACTGCAGCGACGAAATCCACGAATGTCTGTCGCCGCGCCCTCAGCAATCCGAGGCCTCGCTGGCCTACCGTTTGCGGGGCTTCGCTCGCCCGGTCGGCGTCGCGGTCAGCGGATCCTCGGGCCATGGATGCTTGGGATAGCGCCCGCGCAGCTCTTTACGCACCGCCGGATAGCCCTGGGCCCAGAAGCTCGCCAGGTCTTGGGTGACCTGCTGCGGTCGTTGGTTGGGGGCGAGCAGATGCAGCCGCACGGGCATGCGTCCGCGCAGCACGGTGGGCGTCTCGGCCAATCCAAAGAACTGCTGAATGCGGCCCGCCAACACCGGTGGCTCGCCGATCGTGTACTTGAGCGACTTGGACGAGCCGTCGGGCAGCGTCATTTGGGGCGGCGCTTGGGCGTCGACCTGTTGCTGCTGCTGATAGGGGATCAGCGCCTTGATGGTCGCCAGCAAGGGGGCGTTGCGCAGCTCGCCGAAGCCGCGTCTGCCCTGGCACAAGCTGTTGATGATCGGCCCCGGCGGCGTCTCGGGCAGCAGCTCTTCGAAGGTCGGCAGGTCGAGCTCGGGGCGTTGATCCGCCAGCCACCTGAGCCGATTCAGGTAGGCGCCAGTCTCGCGGGAGACGCCAAAAGCGCGCTCGGGATCGGCCGCTGCCGCCTCGGCCAGGCACTGCGATACGGCCTCTGGATCGGTGCCCTTGCGCTGCCCGATCACGAGAGACATGAACCGAAGCTCGATCGATTGGCTGACCTTCTCACGCTCGGTGTCGAACTTCGTGACGGCGTGTGGCGTGGTCTGCAAGGCCTTGGGATCGATGGCGTGGGCGATGCGAATTCGATGCTCTTCGCCGCGGGCGCGGCCCTCGAGCGAGACCGCGATCAGGTACTTCGCCTCGCGCACGACGCTCTGGGGATCCAGCTTGGCGCCGCCGCCGCCCGCGAGCTTGACGCGCTCGGATCGCGGGGCCCGCCGCTGCGCGACCCGATCGGGGAAGCCGGCCCGCAGCGCCTCGGTGAGCGTCTCGGCGTCGGCGGGCTGGTCGGCGCCCCGGCCCCAGGCATCGCGGGCGACGCGGATGAGCTGCTCCTGCACGCGCTTGACCTCGCTGACGGCGCGGCGATCAAGGCCAGCGTCGCCCCGGCGAAGGGCGTCGAGGCGCAGCATCAGATCGCTGGGGGCGACGATGTCGGGTGGGGTCCGGTAGATGTCGCGTTCGCTGGTCAGGGCGGCGGCAGCGGCGGCGTCGCGCAGGCTGCCGAGGGCGTGCCCCGCGTGAATGACGGCGCCGAGCCGGGGGTGAATCGGCAGGTCGACGAGCGCCCGCCCCAGCGGCGTGATCTGGTCGTCGGCGATGGCGCCCAGCCGCTCCAGGACCGCGCAGGCGTGCTCGATGACGGCTGGATCGGGGGCCTCGAAGAACGCGAACGTCGTGGGCGTCTGGCCCCAGGCGTAGATCTCGAGCATGGCCCGCGTCAGGTCTTCGCGTCGCAGCGCCGGCAGGGTCGCGGGCGGTCGATGGGTGTGCTCGGCGGCGCTCCACAGCCGGCGGCAAATGCCCGGCGCGGTGCGTCCGGCGCGGCCGGCTCGCTGATCTGCCGATGCCTGAGAGATGGGCTCGCGCATCAGCCGCGTCAGCCCGATGCCCGCGTCGAACCGGGGCACGCGCGCTTCGCCCATGTCGACGACGGCGCGCACCCCTGGGATGGTGACCGACGTCTCGGCCAGGTTGGTCGCCAGCACGATCTTGCGGCGTGACGATGGCAGCAGCGCGCGATCCTGCTCTGCGGCGGGCAGGCGGCCGTGCAGGGGCATCACGTCGACCTCAGCGATACCGGTCAGCTGCTCAGAGATACGATTGATCTCGCCCACGCCGGGCAAGAAGACGAGCACGTCACCGCCCTGACTCAACGCGGCGCGCGCGGCCATCGCGACCCGGAAGAAGGCCGGTCGCTCGCCGGGGCGCGCGTCGTACTGCACCTCGACGGGGAAGGTGCGGCCCTCGGCGCGGATGACGCTGCACCCCAGGAAGTCAGCGACGGGCAGGGGATCCAGCGTCGCCGACATGACGACCACCGCCAGATCGGGGCGCGCGTCGCGGCGAATCTCGGCGAGCAGGGCCAGCGACAGATCGGCGTGCAAGCTGCGCTCGTGGAACTCGTCGAGGATGACGCAGCCGACGCCTTCGAGGAATGGATCGGCCTGCAGTCGGCGGATCAACAAGCCCTCAGTGAGCAGCTCGATGCGCGTGTTTGGGCCGACGCGTTGCTCGAAGCGCACGCGATAGCCCACCTCTTCGCCCACCGCTGACCCGCGCTCCTGGGCGATGCGCCGGGCGACCGCGCGGGCCGCGACTCGCCGCGGTTGCAGCACCAGCACCTTGCCCTTGATGCCCGAGTCGAGCAGCGCGCCGGGCACGCGGGTGCTCTTGCCGGCGCCGGGGGGCGCGACGAGCACGACGGCGTGGTCGGCGCGGACAGCCGCGACCAGGGCGGGCAGATGGGCGTCGATGGGCAGGGCAGAGCGCATGCCTTCGATATACCTCTCTTGCTGGCAACCTGCGAGCCGCGATAGAAACCGACCCTGGTTCAGTTGCGGCGCGCGAGCGCTCGCGGGGAGTGGCGCGATGCGCAGGCTTGAATGGATGATGCTCGGGGCGTTGGTGGCGATCACGCCAGCGTGTGATGACGGCAGCGATGGCGACGGGGCAGGCGGCGGCGGTGGGGTCATCATCGTGGCTGAGCCCGAGCCCCAACCCACAGCCGACATGGGCGACACCGGTGACGCGGCCGTCGACGACGCCACGGTGGCCGACGCGGCGCCGCCGGTGCAATGCCGCGCGGGCACCTTCTACACGCCGGGCACGTCGCTCTTTGTCGAGCGCACCGCCGAATGGGGCCTCGAAGACATCGGCGCGCAGGGCGTGATGCTCAGCGTCGGCGACCTGGACGGTGATGGCTGGGCCGACGTCTTCGCGCGCCGCGGTGGCGTGCGGTCCGACGTGCTCGAAGCGGGCGAAGAGCGGCGCCACACCTGGGTGCTGCGCAACGGCGGTGAGGGTCGCTTCACCGATCACACCGAGGCGTCGGGCTTCTTGGCCGTGCGCGGGCAGTACGACATCGAGGTGGGCCGCCCGAACTGGGTCGTCACCCTGGGCGACGTCGACAACGACGGCGATCTCGACGTGTACAGCGGCTACGACACGCGCACCCAGCCCGTGCTCGAGCGCGAGGCCGGCAACGTGACGTTGGCCGAGACCAGCGAGCTGCTGATCAACAACGGCGCGGGCGTGTTCACCCTCGCCGATGAGGGCAATGCGCTGCGGCGCGTCGATCAGGTTGACGTGCCGTCCGGCGCGACGTTCGTCGACATCGATCTCGACGGCAACCTCGACCTGTGGATGAGCCAGGGCGGCCTGGGCGCGCCGCTGCAAGACCTGCTGTATCGCGGCGATGGCGCGGGCGGCTTCAGCAACGCGAGCTTCCTCGCCGGCCTGACCACCCTGAGCTGGGACGCGGTCACGCTCGCCGATCTCAACCAGGCCAAGGGCCACACGACCGCCTGGTCGGCGCAGGCCTGCGACCTCAACAACGACGGCTACGCCGAGCTGATGGCCGGCAGCTACGGCCGCGCCCCCAACCACTTGTGGCAGGGCGGCCTGGGCGCGCGCGGGGTGCGCTACCAGAACCGGAGCGTCGAGTCGGGCTACGCCTACGACGAAAACCAGACCTGGGACGCCAACCAGTTCGCGCGCTGTTTTTGCGTGCAAAACCCCGGCGAAGAGGGCTGCGCCGACGCGCCCGCGCCGAACGTGCAATGCCCGACCCCGGCCAACTGGCGGCACCAAACCGATCGCCAGGCCTTCCGCAACGGGGGCAACAGCGGCGCCTCGGTGTGCGTCGACCTCAACAACGACGGCTGGCTCGACGTGTACACCACCGAGATTCGCCACTGGTGGGCCGGCGAAGGCTCGGACTGGGGCGAAGTGCTGGTCAACACGGGCGAAGCCGACGTGCGCTTCGAGCGCCCCGGCCGCGACTCGATGGGCATGACCATCGATCACCCCAACGGCAACTGGGACGAAGGCCACATCACCGCGGGGGCCTTTGACGCCGACAACGACGGTCGCCAAGACATCTACGCGGGCGCGACCGACTAC
>JBNMOZ010000457.1:0-5397 GCA_051276005.1 Bradymonadia bacterium
GGCCGAAGACGCGCAGTTGACCTACGCCAACGGCGAGTTCAAGGGCACAGCGCGACTGATCACCCCGCCATTGGGCAAGTGCACGATCGTCGGTGACGCCGACAAGATCCTCGCCGACTGCGCCGAGGCGATCACCGTTGCGCTGCCGGGCGGCATTGAGATCGTCGCGACCGGGGTGCGCTATGATCGCAGCGGCGCGCCGCAAGTCACGCTCCCCCAAGTTCGATTGACAGGCGATCCCGACAGCCGCGTCGGACAGCTGGTCAATGGCCTCGCGGCCGATTTGACTCTCGAGTTGACCAAGAACGCCGAGGGTCGTCGGCCCATCAGGGCGCGCTTCTCGTTGCCTGGTGGCGGACAGATCATCGCCCGCGGTACGGCCGACAAGCGGGCGATCCAGGTGCGCGCCGAGGTCTCCAACCTCAGCCTCGATTCGGTGCACCGCACGATCCGGGGCATGCTCTCGGGCGACGTGACCGCCAACGTCGACCTCGTCAAGCGCACCATGCTCGTCGACGGTCAGATCCAGCTCAGTCGCTTTCATGTCACCCACCGCGCCATCGCGGACGGACCCATCGGCCCATTCACCTTCGGCCTCAAGGGCAAACTGAGCGTCGAAGTGCCCGGTCAGGATCCCAAGAAGCTGCACGCCAAGGTTGAGAACGGGCAAGTTCAGGTCGGCGATCTGGTCGTGCATGTCTCGGCCGACGTCGACAACACCGGCGACGCGTTGACGCTGGCCGCCAGCGCCCGCCTCGACGCCCTCGACGCAGGCATCGTCGCGCACGCGGTGCCGCCTGGCCTGCTGCCCAACCTGCAGCCGCTGCGCGCCTCGGGGCTGTTCGGCTTCGACGCGAAGTTGGCGATCGACATGGCCAACCTCAAAGACACCGTGCTCGAAGCGAAGCTCGACAAGCGCCGCCTCAAGATCGTCGAGATGAACGATCGCATCAGCTTCCGGCGCCTGCGCACTCAGTTCTACACGCGCTTCGAGATGCCCGACGGCGAGATGATCGTGCGCAAGACCGGGCCCCAGAGCGGGCGGTGGACCCCCCTCGCGTCGGTGCCCGCTCTGCTGCCGGCGGCGATCATGGCCCAGGAGGACGGCGGCTTCATGCGCCATGGCGGCGTGAGCATGCTGCATCTGCGCGGCTCGTTGATTCGCAACCTCGAGCGCGGCCGATTCGCGCGCGGCGGCTCTACGATGACCATGCAGTTGGCGCGCAACCTGTTCCTCAACCGACGCAAGACGCTGTCGCGCAAGCTCGAGGAGCTCATCGTGTCCTGGCTGCTTGAGAAGAACTTGAGCAAGCAGGAGTTGCTCGCGCTCTACCTCAACGTGGTCGAATTCGACCACGGCGTCTTTGGTGTAGGCGACGCAGCGCGGCACTACTTCCACAAGTCACCGACGCAGCTCAAGCCGGTTGAGATCGCGTTCCTGACGCGCCTGCTGCCCGCGCCGCGGCGCTTCGGCAAGCAGTTCGAGCGCAACGCGATCGACAAGCGATACGGCGCGCGCATGAAGCGTCTACTTCGACGACTGGTCAAGCTGGGCAAGCTCTCGCAAGCTGCCTACGAGGTCGCCGACCCGATGACGCTTTGGAACACGGCGCCCGAAGACGCTCTGCTCGACCCCGATCAGGAAGACGCGCCGCCCGAAGACCCCGACGACCCCGATTCGCCCGAATTGGAAGTCCCCGATGGCTGGTGATCGCGCAGCCGTGACAGGGCGATGGCGAGCAGAGCACAGAAGATCGCGAGCATGAACCACTCGGTCTGACGCAGGGCGTTGCGCACCGCCAGCGAGACGCCCTGGTAGATCGCCAACGACTGCAGCGTATTGACCAGCCACTTCTCGGACGCCTCGAACGCGCGGTATGGACCGTGTCTTCGCCAGAGCGGTACGAACTGCACGAATACAAAGGCAAACAGCAGCAACCCCGCTGGGATCCCGCTCGACGCGAGGGTGCCCAGATAGTGGTTATGCGTGCCGCGGCCGCCTTCGGCGTTCACGTCGACGGCGCGCTCGATGTCGGCAAACTGCGCGAAGCCCAGGCCCAGCAAGGGTCGCTCAAGCACCGCCTTGATGGCGTTCTGCTGCACCTTGAGGCGGTTGACGACGCTGACATCGCGCATCTCGAACCGGCTCTGGATGCGCTCGGCGGTTTGGCTGCGCTGGGCCAGAAACCAGCCCAGACCGCCCGTGGCGATCAGCGCAACGATGACCATGCGGCGTGAGCCCCGCAGCCACCAAAGCATCGCCAACCCAAACGAAATATACAGGCCGCGGCTGATCGTCAGCACCATCGAGATCAGCATCAGCCCCAGCATGCCGGCCAGGGCCACCCGCACCCACCGCCGTCGCGTTTGCAGGATGAGCCCCACGGTGGGGATGGCACAAAAGGCGAGCAGCGTGCCCAACACGTTGGACTGCACAGGCAGCCCTTCGAGCCGCCCTGATCCAGGGTACGTCAGCAGCGCATACACCGCGTGCACCGCCCCACAGACCGCGAGGATCTGGAAGGTCGTCCGGATGTCATGGGTCTCACGCATGATATCGACGACCGCGAACAGCGCGAGCACATACGTAAGCTGGCGCAGAAACGGCCGCAGGCCCGAGCCCGGCGAGACGCCCGCCAGCAGGCTCGCCGTGGCCAGCAGCAGATAGCCGATGAGCAGCGGCCAGCGTCGCGGCATCCGCCAGTGTTCAATCGCGATGAGGCGCCTCAGCAACCAGACGGGCAGCAGCGCAAAGACGGTCAAATCGCCCATGCCCAGCAGCGCGAAGCCGGCGTTGATGTAGTAGTCGTTGAAGATGCTGCCGATGATGACGAGGAACACCGCCCAGCGCGGGCGCATCAGCAGAGCCAGCTCGACGCAGACCGCCACTGTCGCCACGCCCAGCAACGACGCGCGGCCAGCCACCAGCATGCCCACGAGGGGCGCGGCGCACAGCACCATCAGCGCCGCGACGATGGCGGCCGGGTCCATGCCCAGTCGAGTCTTGAGGCCCTGCACTGCGCTCCTGTGATCGCGGGTCGGGTTGTATGGACCCGCCGAGTCGACGAATTATCCCAGCTTGCGCCCCCGCCGCCGTTCGACGGCCTTCTGCGGCAGGCGCGTAGATGGTATCGGGGGGCATGCATGGTCGCGCAAGCTTTCTCCCTGTTCTTCGCTGTCTCCCCGCTGTCATCGCCCTCATGGGCTCGGTGGGGTGCGGCGGCGGTCCGACGCGTCAGCCACCGCCGCCAACGCCCGGCGTCGCCCACCAGAGCGGTGGCGCATTGGTCAGCGCGTGCAGCGCCGCGCAAATCCAGGTGCTCGCGCGGGCCACGCGGGTCGAGCTGTGGCGGCTGCCCACCGACACGCCGCCCACCCTGCTGGCCGACCTGCCGCTGGGACAACCGCTGGGCCCAGCCGTTGATCACCTCACATGCGACACGGTGACCACGATCGGTCGAGGCGCCCTGCGCTGGCGGATCGACCTGAGCCAGAGTCTGCTGATCGCGGCCGGCCCTGGTGCCCCGACGATGCCCGCGCTGCCCCTCGATCTGCCGCTGGAGTCGAATCGTATCGCCCGCATCGAGCCGGCCCGCTTCGGGGTGACGGGCCCGAAGGGCGACGAGGCCTGGCGCGCGGTGAGTGGACCGCTCGCGGCCGCGCTCTGGGATGGCGCGGTGGTCTGGGCGGTGGGCGTCAACGGGCTGTGGCGATGGCGCCCGGGGCCTGGGCGTCCGATCACCGTGCCTCTGCCTGGTGACTGGCGCGGGCGGGCGCTGGCCGGCGTGTTCCGCGATGGCCCCTACCTGTGGGTGCGCGATGGCGCAGGCACCGGCGCCGCGCTCGACATCAGCACGCCGACACCGACGCTGGTTGGCGAACCCGGCCCACTGCCCATCGCGACGACCGACCGCCACATCGTGGCCGGACGACGCCAGATTGAGGCGCGACTCGGCGAGAGCCGCTTCATCATCGATGGCAGACCCCACGACCTCGAAGCGTCGCTCGACGCGATCACCGAGTATCGCGATGGCCTGCTCATTGCGGCTGGGGGTCAACTGCGGTTCTGGGGGGATGATCCGGTCCGCGAGGTCTGGCGCACTGCGACGCCGGGGCGGACTGTCGGGATCTTCGCGCTCACCGATGGGCGCGTGATCCTCGTCGGGCGCCGCTATGGCTTCATGGCGCTCACGTTCGGTCCGCAATGAACGCAGGACTGGCGCTGGGCCCGTTCGATCAAGCCGACCATTGCCCCAGGGCATAGTCGGCGCCCGGCACTCGGAGGCTCAACTCGCCGGCGGCGGGATAGCGTGCGACACAGAGCCCGCCGCGCAGCACTTCGATCACCAACGGCAAGTCTGCGCCCGGCTGCCCATCGACCGCTGCGATCGGCACGCCGATCTCGAGCACGCCGGCGCAGTGCTTGGTCGGCAAGGTCGCTTCGCCCAGCTTGGCCGCCTTGCCGGGCTCGATGTCGATCGCCCACGCGCCCAGCCGGACCTGCACGCGCACGTCCAGGTCGGCATCCGGCGCCGGTTCGAGGCGCAAGTAGACGGTCTCTAGATCGAAGCCGTACCGCAGCCGGTGATAGGCCGGACGCGCCTGGTGCATCGCGCCAGTGTCGGCCAGGGGCAGCGAGCCCGCGCCACTCCACTCATAGAAGGTGCTCGGCCCCGGCCCGAAGCGCGGCTGAATCAGCTGGCGCGGCTCTGATGCTTCGGCTGTCGAGCGGGTCGCGAGGGGCTGATCCAAGACGCTCGGCGGCACCTGACCAAGGGCCTCCCAGGCGGCCTTGAGCCGGCCGCGGAACAGCCGGTCGAAGTCCGCGTCTTGCTCGCTGTGGAAGGGTTCGCCATACCACCAGAACCAGTCGCTGCCTTCGGCCGCATACAGATGGGGCAGCGCAGCGGCGCGGGCCGAGGGGTCGGCCAATTCAGCGGCCTGGCGGGCTTCGCCCAGCAATCCCCAGGCGGTGTTCTCGATCGGCTTGCCGATCCAGATGCTGAAGTCGCCGTTGATCCATGACCCGGTGCCGATCGTCGCGAGCGCCTCGCGGGGTGGGTGCTGCGCCAGATGGGCGCTGACCGTCGTTGCCCGCAGGCTCGGCGCCGCCTCGATGGCGTCGAAGAGCGCCACCAAGAATGGCGCGCCATGACCCACGTACGCCTCCCAGGGGTTCTCACCGTCCAACGCGATCGTGATGAGCGCCGGATTTGAACCGTTGGCTTTAGATGCATCCGCCGCGATCGCGGTCAGGCGGCCGACCAGATCAGCCGCAGCGGCGTCGGCTGGATTTTGCGCGTACGTGAAGCCGAGCAGATCGCTGAGCGTGCGATCTCGAAAGACCACCGTCAGCGGGCCCTCGGATGTCGTCAGCTGGTAGGGCTGATACAACGC
>JBNMOZ010000458.1:0-5364 GCA_051276005.1 Bradymonadia bacterium
GGCGAGCGCATCTACTCTCGGTTGCAGGAGATGTGCTCGCTGCACCTGATCAAGGGCGAGGACTACCGCAAGAAGCTGGCCGATCAGGTCTGACGAGCTGGTGAGCAGCGCTCGGTCTGCGCCCTGGGGTTGAATCCACAGACGCAGGCGCGCCCGTAATGCGCTGCGTTTGTGGCCCTAGAACATCACCGAGGCCAGTCGGCGCCGGTATTTCGCGACCAGCGGATCGTCACTGCCGAGCATGTCAAAGATCGCCAGCAGGGCCGCGCGGCCGCCGTCTTCGCGGTACTCCCGATCGAGCATCACCACCTTGATGAAGGCTTTGCAGGCGCCCTCGGGATCGCCCTGAGTCGCCCGCGTCGCGCCGAGGGTGTACCAGCTCTCCACGTCGTCAGCGTCGGCCTCGACGGCCGCTTCGAGCGTGGCCAAGTCGCCCGCATGCTCGGCGAAGGCGAACACGCCGCGCATGCGCTGAGCCTGCGCATAGACCGGATCTTCGGCAGGGATCTGGTCGAGCCAGCCGCTGGCGGTGTCGGGCGCGCCGCGGCTCAACGCGATGCGAGCCAGCGACAGCAGGGCCTCGCCGTGCCGGGGCTCGGTGGCGAGCACGTCGGTAAAGGCCAGCTCGGCGGCGATCATGTCACCCGCGGCGTAGGCTGCGCGGGCCGTGTCGATGGGATCGGCCACGGGCGGCGGCACGAGGGCGCTGATGAACTCTTTGATCTCCTTCTCGGACCGCGCACCCTGGAACGCGTCCACCGGCTGGCCCTGATCGAAGAGGAACACCGACGGCACGCTCTGCACGCGAAACGCCTGCGCGAGCTGCTGGGCCTGATCGACGTTGACCTTGGCGAGCAACACCCGACCGCCGTACTCGGCGACGACCTTCTCGAGCGCCGGCGTCAGCGTCTTGCACGGCTGGCACCACGGCGCCCAGAAGTCGACCAGCACGGGCGTCTCCATGCTCGCCTTCATGACTCTCTCTTGAAAGTCAGGGACTTCGGAGACATCGAACACGTAGGGGTTCGGCTGCGCGGGGGTCAGTGGGCTCTGCATGGGGTTGCTCCAGACGGGCTCGAAGTGGTTTATCGGGTGCACACTAGAGACGCGCGCGCGCGCCTGCAACCAGAGCCGCAGCAGGCGCATCTTCACCGCACCCGAGCCGCAACAGGACAAGAGCCATGGCCAAGGACATCGAAGCACTGTTGGGCGACGCGAGTCCCCTGCTAACGCACACCTGTACTACGATCCCCAAGGCGAACCTGCATCTGCCGGGGCCCGACTACATCGACACGGTGATGACGCAGACCGATCGCTCGGTCACGACGCTGCGCAACCTGCGCGCGCTGCAAAATCACGGGCGCCTGTCGGGCACGGGCTACACGTCGATCCTGCCGGTGGATCAGGGCATCGAGCACAGCGCGGGCGCGTCGTTTGCGGCCAACCCGCGCTACTTCGACCCCGCGAACATCGTCGAGCTGGCCATCGAGGCGGGCTGCAACGGCGTGGCGAGCACCTTGGGCGTGTTGGCGGCGACGGCGCGGCGCTATGCCCACAAGATCCCCTACATCGTAAAGCTCAACCACAACGAGCTGCTCAGCTATCCCAACAGTCACGATCAGGTGATGTTCGCGCGGGTCGACCAGGCCTTCGAGATGGGCGCAGTGGGCGTCGGCGCGACGGTCTACTTCGGCAGCGAGAACTCGCGGCGTCAGCTCGTTGAGGTCTCCGAGGCCTTCGAGCGCGCCCACGAGCTGGGCCTGTTCACGATCCTGTGGTGCTACCTGCGCAACAGCGACTTCAAGGTCGATGGCGTCGACTATCACGGCGCGTCTGACCTGACGAGCCAGGCCTGCCACCTGGGCGTGACCATCAAGGCCGACATCATCAAGCAGAAGATGCCGACCAATAATGGCGGCTACACCGCGCTGGGCATGGGCAAGACCGACCCGCGCGTCTACAGCGAGCTGACCAGCGACAACCCCATCGACCTGTGCCGCTACCAAGTGGCCAACTGCTACATGGGGCGCATCGGGCTCATCAACTCGGGCGGCGCCAGCGGCGCGAGCGATCTGTCTGACGCAGTGCGCACCGCAGTGATCAACAAGCGCGCCGGCGGCTCGGGCCTGATCTTGGGGCGCAAGGCGTTCCAGAAGTCGGTCGCCGACGGCGTCGAGATCATCCAAGCCGTGCAGGACGTCTACCTCAACGAGGCGGTCACCATCGCGTGATCGACCACCTCCTCGAGACGAACCCCGAGATCCTCGCGCAGTACGTCGAGGATGAGGCTGCCTTCGAGGGCAAGGCAGACGCGGTGATCCGCACCGGCGACATCGCCGTGATCGCCGAGGTGATGCGCGCCGCCAGCGCGTCGAAGACCCCCGTCTGGTTCAGCGCACGCCGCACGAGCCTGACCGGGGCTGCGTTGCCCAACGGCGGGTGGGTCATTGGCCTGCCCGAAGACTCATCGCCCGATCTGGTCGAGGTCGACGTCGCCGCCAAGACGGCCCGCGTGCCGGCCCGCGTCTTGATGAGCGACATCGAGACCGCGGCCGAACGCGCCGGCCTGTTCTTCCCCCCCGATCCCACCAGTCGAAAGACCTGCAGCATCGGCGGATCAGTCGCCTGCAACGCCAGCGGGGCGCGCAGCTTTGGCTTCGGCTCGACGGGCGATTGGGTGGTGGGCCTGACGGTCTGCCTGGCCGATGGCACCGTGCTGGCGCTCACCCGCGGCGAGAACCCGCCGATCGACGGGCACTTCGAGTTTGCCGGGCGTCGCGTGCCGTTGCCGGGCACGCATCCGACCAACCTCAAGACGGCGCAGGGCTACGCGGTTGATCCGCAACAGCCTGATCTTATTGACCTCTTCGTCGGCAGCGAGGGCACGCTCGGCTACATCCACGACGTCACCGTGCGCCTGCTCGAGGGGGCCGAGGTCTTCGCCGCGCTGGTGTTCTGGGACGATGAGCGGCCCGCGCTGACCTTTGTAGAGTCGCTGCAAAACGGTCTCGATGGGGTCAGCCCCATGAGCGTGGAGTGGTTCGACCGCCCGGCGCTCGAGTTGGCGGCCGCGCGGCATCCCCGCTTCAAGGTGCCCAAGTCGGCTCAATGCGGGTTGTTCATCGAGCAGCGCCACGCGGCGGGCGAAGAAGATGACGTCGCCATGGCTTGGTACGAGGCCCTGCTCGCGGGCGGCGCGCCCGACGACGATCGCGCCCTGCGCATCGCGCGCACCAAGACCGACATCGACGCGTTCCGCGAGTTTCGCCACGCCGTGCCCGAGAGCATCAACGCCCTCGCGCGCAGCCGCGGGCTATCGAAGCTGGGCACCGACCTGTCGTATCCGAAAGGCTGGTTGCTCCGCATGGTCGCGTTTTACGACGCCGCCGTGCACAACCTGCCCGCGACCATTGGGCCTGAGGGCGTCGCCGAATATGAGGCGCAGTGGGGCCCGATGCCCGAGACGCTCGATTCGGCCACCTTCGGCCATATCGGCGACAACCACCTGCACCTCAACCTGCTGCCGAAGACGCCGGCCGAGATGGCCGCGGGCAAGCGCCTGTATCGGGCGTTGGCGCTGCATTGCGCGGCGGCGGGCGGCAGCATCAGCGCCGAGCATGGCGTCGGCAAGTTCAAGGCGCCGCTGCTGGCCGAGATCACGCCGAAGGCCGTCCTTGATCGCATGCGCGCCATCAAGAAGGTCTTCGATCCCGCGGGCATCCTGGCGCCGGGCAACGTCTTCTCGCTGGAGTAGGCCTCTCGCTGGAGTAGGCCTCTCGCTGGAGTGGCGGCTCGCTGCTGCTACTTCTGCCTCCGAGCCTCCTTCCGAGCCTGCTTCCGAGCCTGCTTCCGAGCCTTCTGCTTCCTCTCCCGCGCCCGCCTCTTCTGAGCGCTCTTGCGCGCCGCCCGCCGCCGATGCGCTTTGCTGTATCGCGCCATATACGCCGCCACATGCGGCGCGTGATGCCCGGTGTTCAGCCGCCAAATCGCGGCCCAGCGGCCCTCGGCGAGCAGCGGCGCGTGGATCGCCAGCACCAGGTCATCCCAAAGCAGGCGCAAGTCTTTGTCGCGAATCTTGTTCTCGCCGGTGCGCAGGCTGTGCGTATAGCCCGCCGGCAAGCGCCGCGTGAAGTGGCCAATACGCCATCGGATGAACGGATCAGTCGGCAGCCTCGCGAGCAGCGGATCGGTCAACGCGAGGGGATCGACGATGTGCACGGTCGGCCCCGCGAAGTAGCCGTAGTAGCCCACCGGGCGGCGCGCGATCAGTTCGAACTCGATGCCCTCTTCAGCGTGGGCGGCGCGCTTCTCTCGGCCTTGGTTGGCCCAGTTGTGAACGGGCCAGGGGGCATCGCTCTCGAAGGCGTTGAGCAGGCCGGCCTGTCGGAAGTAGACCGCACGCTCGTCGGCGACGCCGCCGCCTTTGCCCCGCCAGTCGTCGCGCAACTTCTTGTCGCTGCCGTAGTCGGCGCCGGATCGAATCGGTGACTGCGCCGGGATCAGTCCCAACATGAACACCGCGACGGCGAGGCCGACCGGGAGAGGTGGTCTGATCGAGCGGGCGCGCGCGGCTTGGGCGCAGGCGATGACGACCACCACCAGAGGCGCGCTGAAGAACCGCCCGCTCATGAAGTCGCCGCCGATCCATACGATGTAGAGCAGGTAGGCGCTCGCGCCGAGGGCCGCGGCCAGTCGGACGCGCAGCGCGAACAGCATCAGCAGGCCCGCGCCGATGACGCCCAACGTCACGTAATCGCGGGCGAAGCTGCTTTGGTAATAGGTGAGGCCCTGCTCTATCAGATCGGCCTTGGGCAGCCCGACGTTGAGCTTGGCGAGGGCCGTGTTGGGGATGGGCAGGCCGTAGTAGACGATCGAGAAGATCTCCCAGCCGACGAGGGGCGCGAAGCCCAGCATGCCCCACCCGATCGCGCGCAGCACGCCCTGTTCGCGCACCTGGGCGATGAACACCCACAGCAGCGTCGGCGCATAGAGCAGCGCCGTATCGAGCCGGTTGACCATGCCCATCGCGGCCAGCAAGCAGAGCAGGCCAAAGCGGTCCGGTCGGCGATGTGCAGTGACGAAGAACCCCAACAAGATCAGGTGAGTGAGTGGGTTCTCAAGCCCCGAGGTCGAGTAGTCGACGAATGACTTCGACGCGAGCAGGCAGGTGAACGCGGCGATGAGCACCGCGGGCGAGTCGCGCCATCCCCGACCCATGCCGATCAGCAACCCAGCCAAGCAGGCGAACGAGACCGTCAGCGCGGTGAAGTAGGCCTCGCCCGAGATCCAATGCCCCAGCGTGAGCAGCATCATCCACAGCGGGTGGGTGTACGACTGGACGCGCTCGCCGGCGTTCCAGGTCAG
>JBNMOZ010000459.1:0-5362 GCA_051276005.1 Bradymonadia bacterium
TGGTGGCTGTGGACGATCTTCCTGCCGCTGGGGCTGCGCTACAGCGTAGACGCCGTGCGCAAGAGCATGCGCGGCGAGGTGGAACACAACTCCGCGGCGTTCAACGCCCCCCTGCATCGGACCACCTGGACGATTCGCCACTTCGCCGTCTTCTGCGTGATCTGGCAGCTCGTGCTCGTCTATCTGTTCAACGCCCTGCACAAGAGCGGCGGACATTGGGGCGCCGGCACGGCCGTGGCCTACGCGATCGAGTCCGAGCGCCTCGCGACACCGTTGGCCCTCTTCTTCCGCGAGTACGTGCCCTTCTGGGTCACCAAGTCGATGACCTGGGGCACCCTCGTCATCGAGTGGGCCGCGCCGTTTCTGCTGCTGCTGCCCATCTTCGTGACCTGGGCGCGGCGGATTATCATCGTGACGCTGGTCAGCCTGCACCTGGGCATCTTCTTCTTGATGGAGGTCGGCCTCTTCTCGCCGGTCATGATGGTCGCCTACTTCCTGCTGCTGACCCCGCCCGATTTCGCGCTGTTTGGGCGCTGGCTGAAGCGCATCGCAGGCAAGCCCATTCGGGTCTTCTACGACAGCGACTGCGGCGTGTGCACTTGGTCGGCCCGCCTGGGGCGCCGGCTCGACGTGCTCGGCCAGATCGAGTGGATGGGGCGCGACGCCGACGGGCCACCGCCGACAGGGTGGACGGCCGAGCAGCTCGACGCCGCCCGCGACGGCACGCTCATCGTCGACGACGGCACCCGGCTGTGGACCGAATCAGGCGCGGTGTTCCGCAGCCTCGCGGCCATGCCCTTCCTGCGCCTGTTCGTCTGGCCGATGCGCCTGCCCGGCATCTCTCACGCCTTCGACGCCGGCTACCGGGCGTTCGCGGCCCGCCGGCATCGCGTCTCGAGCTGGTTGGGCATGGGCCTCTGCGGGCTCAACCCGCCACAGCCTGTCGTGGTGAGCGCGCCCACCGAACCCGCCCGCTGGCGCAAGCACCTGGCCTGGACGGGCTTCGTGCTCGGCCATGTCGTGCTGGTCGTCGCCTTCGCCGCGACGAGCACCCAGGTGGTCAAAGAGAACCGCTGGATGAAGGCCCGTGTGAAGGGCTACCAGCAGCCAGCGTGGGCGCGGAGCATCGTCTCGTACGGGCGGTGGTTTCAGGGCTGGAGCATGTTCGCGCCCAACGTGCCGACGCTCGACGGCATCATCATCATCGACGCCGAGCTGACCGACGGCCGCCGCATCGACCCCATCACGGGGGCGCCGCCGGTGTTGCGCATGCCGCACGCCGATCCCGAGCTGTATGACCAGTTTTGGAGCAGCATCTCAAGCCGTATGCCCGATCGCGGGCGCAAGTCGTACCTGAAGTTCTTTGGCGAGTGGCTGCGCAAGCCCGTACGGCGGTTCACCTTCGGGCCTGACGTCCGCATCAAGCGCTTCAAGGTTTGGCACGTGGCCGCGCGCAACGAGAACCCGCGCACGGGCTATCAGCGACTCACCGAGCAGCGCGTGATCCTGCAGCACCCGACCCGCAAGTGGGAGTATCCCGAACCGCTCGTAAAGATTGGGAAGTAGCGCCAGCTCTCAGCGCGCCAGCTCTCAGCGCACCAGATCTCTCAGCGCAGCAGCCATGCCTCGCTCTCGGCGGGCCGGCCGCAGAGATGCAAAATGCCCGCACCAAGCACGCGATTGAACTCGGGCGAACCGATCAAGATCGGGGCCTGCGATGCGGGCAGCGGCCGCGGCTGGTCGACGGGCGTCAGGGCCGGCAGGGGCAAACCCTCGGGTTGACCGACCGCGATGGTCGCCAGCGCCGCCTGCGCCTCGCCCAGCAACCACAGCCCCTCGGCCCGCCGGCGCAGCTCGGCCGCGATCACCCGAGTGGTGATCGGATCGCCCTGCCCGCCTGAGCGGTAGACGTCCAAGGCACCGGGCAAGTCGGCGCCGATCCCGCACGTTGGGCCAATCCCGAACGTCAGGCCCCGTGCACACGGGCGCGCCCGCATGGCGCCCGCCCACCGGACAGACTCGGCAAAGACCGGCCGCTTCGCCGCGATGGCGAAGCGCTTGAGCCGATCCGCGGTGGTCGGCGCTGCCAGGCTGATCGTCGGCAGCTCGGGGTGCAGACGATATTGCCACGCCCAATACCAGGAGCTGGCGCCGAAGCCTGCGTTGAAGATCACCACATCCGGCCGCGCGCCTTCGACGGCTTGCAGGTACATCAGCGGGAAGACGAGGTGATCGCTCTCGACGATGAGCAACGCATTGGGCGGCAGATCGTCGAGGACGCGCTGGGCGAGGCGGCGGGGCAGATCGATGCCGCTGCGATCGCGATCCCAGACCGGCCGAGCGCCGGTGACCATCGTCAGCACCAGCAAGACGACGCCGATCCCGACGTGGCTGCGCTGAACGAGGGCCGCGAGGCCGATGACGCTCATCCACAGCGCCGGCATCAGATATCCGTTATAGTCGGGCACTTGAGGAAAGTACGTGCCGTACGTGAAGGTGAAGGCCACCCCGGCCATCAGGGGCAGACCCAGCAGGACGACCGCGCGGCGGGTCTCGGCCCGCGCTGCCCAGCCCACGCCACCGAGCAGCACCACGGGCAACGCCCCCTGCTCTGCCAGCCACAGCAACCACTCGAAGATATGGGCGGGCACCGATCCCCAGGCGCTGTGCGCGGTGTGTCCGTAGTCGCGACCGGTCAAGAACGCGATCCAATCCGCGCCCGTCTCAAGCGGGCCCCACACCATGCGATCCGGCGCGTCGCGCACGATGAAGACGTAGGCATAGGCGGCGAGCGTCATGACCACCGCGGCGCCGGCTGCGCAGAGGATGGCGATCAGCAGCCGCTTCTCACGGCGCAGCGTCGGCAGCGCGTAGAGACCCGCGCCCAACGCCGCCGCCAGCGCAAAGACTGGATTGACGCCCGCCAACAGGCCCACGCCCGCACCCAGCAGCAGCCAAGCGCGCGCGCGCGTCGGTCGCGCCGATGCACCCGCAAGAATGCTGAGCGAGAGCAGGCTGGCCAGGGCGTACAGCTCAATGCGGCTGGCCTGATCCCAGACCGGCGCCAGCGCACCCACCGCGAGCAGGCAGACGAGCTGACCGACCGGCGCGAGATCCGGGACGAAGCGACGCAACATGGCGGCGGCCGGCAGCGCACAGGCCGCCGCGCACAGCGCCGAGAAGAGGTTCATGCCGACGAGCGGATCGACGCCTGGCAGCCGCGCGAACAGACCCAGCAATACGGTGTACAGGGGCTGACCGGGCGGATGCCCCAGCCCGAATTGGTAGCCCACCAAGGCGAGCTCGCCGGTGTCGAACCACAGCAGATCGCGGGCCATCGTCAGCCCATACCAGAGCAGCAGCAGCGCGGCCGCAGCCCACCCGGGCCAGCGCGGTGCGTTCGCCGCGCAAGGCGTCTCTTTCGCGACGTCCGTCAAGGCCGCATCCTCAAAAGCTTCGCGGGGTTACCGGCCACGACCGCATACGGCGCGACGTCGCGGGTGACGACCGCGCCGGCGCCCACCTGCGCGCCGCGGCCGATCGTGATGCCCGGCAGGATGATCGCGCCGACGCCCACGTCGCTGTCGTCTTCGATGACGACGGGCGCGAAGCGCAGCGGCGCCTGAAGGATCGGCACGTCGCGGCCGCCCTCGTCGTGGACCGAGGTGAGCACCTTGACGAAGGGCCCGATGCCGACCCGCGCGCCGATGGTGATCCCACCCGCGCTGTGCAGGAACACGCCCTGGCCGATCCAGGTGTCGTCGCCGACGTGCAGGTGGTTCTTGTAATAGCCCTTCAGCATCGCGTCGTGGCCCAGGTAGACGTTCTCGCCCAGCTGGATCGTCTCGGGATGCCAGACGCGCACGCCGTCTTCAATGACGACATGGGCACCGATGCGGGCAAACTGGTCGCGGGTGAAACACCCGTCGCCGTGGGATCGAAATTGGCGCATGGCGCATCGTGCGCGAGAGCTAGAGCGCCTGCAAGAACGCCAACAACGCCACGCGATCGGCGTCGTCGAGGTCGAGGCCGAACCGATGGCCCGGCATGGCGCCCCCGGGCATGACACGATCGGGATCGAGCAGCGTCTTGAGGTCGGGCACGTCGCCCGCCGAGAACAGCTGACCGCGCGTACCGACGCCCCGCAGCGAGGGCACCCGCCAGTTGCCCGTGCCGCGAGAGGGGCTGCGACCCACCGCGTCCGGCGTGCCGATCGCGTCGATGGGCATGGGCGCGCTCGTCATCGCCTCGCCGGCGTGGCACCCCGCGCAGTTCGCCTCGAAGACAGCGCGGCCGGGCCCCGCCGGGATCGCCGGCAAGTCGTCGGCGAGGCTCCAGAAGTAGTACGCCAGCCCAAAGGCGAGCGCCCGCGACGGCCGCCACGACTCTCGGCTCGAGGTGATCATCAGCGTCTCGGCGCGCACCGCGAGGGCCACCGGATCGTTGTGCAGCGTCGCCGCCTTGTGCAGGTACTGCTGAAAGCGCAGTGGGCGCAGATCGGTGACGGCTGTGGGGTTGAACACGCCATCGCCCGTGACGTCGACGCGGCCAGGCCCCCAATCTCCACCGACGACGCCGCTGTAGTTGAAGATCGACGGGCGCCCAGGCGTGTAGATGCCGTCGGCGTCGCGATGCGCGTGACACGTCGCGCAGGTCAGCGCCGGGTACACGCCGCTGTCCAACTCGACCCAGACCAGCGGCAGTGATCCGTCGGGTCCAGGCACGAGGCCGACGCGGCGCAAAGCCGCCGGATCGTCGAGCAGCGGCCGCAGCCCCTCTACAATCTGACCGGGCCAGCGATAGAACGCGTCCTCGCCCAGCGCCCGGACCCCCTGCGCGGTCCAGGCGTCGGGCGCCTCGGGCAGACCCGCGAGCTCGCCGGGCGGCTCACCCACGAAGACGGGCGCGACCCTCGCCGAGAGCACGGGCAGCGCGCCCCAACCGTCCGCGGTGTAGTTCGCCAACCGGCGGGCGCTATAGCCGTTGGTCGCATCGACGATGGAGGCCTCGAGCGCCGCGCGCCCAAACGCGATGTCAGCGGCATAGGCGTGCCCGGCGGCGAGCAGCGCGTCCTGCGGAGGCGCGGGGGCCTCACCATCGGGCGCGTCATCGCACGCCCCGGCCAGCGCCACGAATGCCAATACAATCAAGTCCTTACGCATGATCAGGGCCTTCAACATCAGCTACTTCCCAGCGCATTGCTGGTCGGAGCACGCCCAGTGCGCCAACACCGGGTTGAACGCACAGTACGGGTCGAAGCCGAACTGCGGCTCGCCCTCGCAATCTGCGTCGTCGATGCAGGTGTCGTCTGACGTATGGCAGTAGTACGCGTTTACGCCGGTGTAGGCCCCGCAGTCGCCGA
>JBNMOZ010000460.1:0-5361 GCA_051276005.1 Bradymonadia bacterium
CTCATGCCCAGCGACGCAGACTTGGTGTCGACCCGCACGGCCAGGCGTCCACCCAGGCCCAGCGCGACGTAGTGGCTGGGCGACGAGTCGGCCTCGCAGGGCAACTGGGGCGCGTCGAGGGCGGCGCGTGGATCGTCGCGGTCGGCGAAGCAGGGCTCGCCGTTGACCGTCTCGCCTTCCTGGCAGTGCTCGCCGGCGCCGGCTTCGAGGATGGCTTCGACGCCGTAGCCTTCAACGGGCTGGCCATCGATGGTGTCGGGGCAGTTGAACTCGACCCCGCAGATGTCAGCGCCCGGCGCGCCGGCCGTGTTCATGTCGTCCGAGGTGTCTTCGATGATCAACCAGGCGTAGACGGGCGGCAGGTCTTCGCCGGGCATCTCTTCGATGGGGGCCCCGTCGCCGTTCATGTCGGCGCCCAGCTCTTCTCCGAACCCCTCCACGTCGCAGGCGGTCAGGGCGAGGAGGGCGGTCAGGAGGGCGGCGCTGCGGAAGATGAAGTGCTGCATGGGTCTCTCTCTTTCGTTGAGTAACGGTGAGTGACCCATAGACATATCAATGTCCGTACCAACCCCATTGCAGGCGGGTTTGCGACGTTCGGTCTCAGGTGGAGTGGGCGGTGTCACGCGCGCTCAGGGCGCGTGTCACGGGGGCAGAGGAGGGATGGTCAGAGGCTCTGCAGGGTGAGCAGGTAGCCGGCGCTGGCAAAGTCATGCCCCGCGATGCGGATGATGGCCGGGCCCGACCACTCAAACGCCTCGTTGTCGCTGAGCGTCGCCGCGCCGATGGGGTTGCCCTCGGCGTCGGTGAAGGGGGCGTCCTCTTCGACATCCCAGACGTAGACGTCGAGGTCGCCGGTGGCGTGCGAGAAGTTGAGGGTCAGCTTCCAATCGCCGGCCTCCTCGATGCGGAAGAAGTCGGGGTTCTCGTTGCAGATACCGCCGCGCACGCTGCCCATGGGCAGCAGCGGGGTCGCGCTGGCGGCGACGTCATTGGGCTCGCCGGCCTCTTCGCCGTCGGCCTGGCAGTTGCTGCGATACATCTCTGGATCGCCCATCGTCCAGTCTTCGTCGGGCCGCTCGATGACGTCCTGCAGGCGCACGGGGCCTTCGACGCGGTTGGAGTCGTAGATGATGCGCATGTCGCTGGTGCGCACGACGACGACGGTCGGCAGCGC
Organism: Bradymonadia bacterium; assembly: GCA_051276005.1. Taxonomy (GTDB): domain Bacteria; phylum Myxococcota_A; class Bradymonadia; order UBA7976; family UBA1532; genus JBNMOZ01. Next base: position 1,175 of record JBNMOZ010000460.1, read on the forward strand.
GCCGTTGATGATCCCCGAGTTGCCGAAGATGCGCGAGGCGGGCTCGGCGTCGAGGTCGCCGACGCGGGCGCCGATGGCGTTGCCGATGAAGCGGCCGAGGTGGCGCTGGGCGTACTCGGTGTCGGCCGGCTCGGAGTTCTCGTCTTCAAACTCGAGGAAGATCGGGTAGGCGCCGACGCTGGTCAGGGCCTCGGGATCGGCGCTCAGGCGCTGAGCCATCGCGGTACAGGCGCCACACCAGCCCGCGCCGAGCACGACGACGAGGGTGCGCACATGGCCCCATTGGGCCTGGTCGCAGAAGATCTGGTCGAAGCCGAACTCGCGCTGCTCGACCGACGTGCCGTTGCCGACATAGGCGTTCGACCAGCGCACCGGGGGCACGACCTGGCCCAGAACGATGCCACCCGGAAACTCCGGATATTCGCAGTTCTGGCCGAAGTCGAGGGTGTTTGTGAAGCCGCCGACGCTGACCGTCAGCGACACCTCGCGCTCAGAGATCACGGTCGCCAAGCCTTTGGAGCCCGGCTCATTGCTGATGCTGACGACGGCCGGATTTGTGCTGCTCCAGTCGGCGATAGCGGTGAGATCTTTGTTCTCGCCGTTCTCGAAGGCGCCCACCGCGGTGAACTGCTTGGTGGCGCCGGCTAACAAGACAGCCGACTGTGGCGCCATGTTGACCGCGGTCAGGCCCGTCAAGTCGATCTCGGGCAGCATGACACCGCCGCCCGCGCCGCCTTCGCCGGCTTCGCCACCCTGGGGCACGGCCGGATCGCCATCACCATCGTCACAGCCGCTCAGGGCCATCAGGCCGACCAATCCCCATCGCGCCCACCGAATTGACGTCTGTCGTCGCATTCTTCCATCCCTGTTTGCATCGCCGTACCGCAGTGTACCGGCGATCCGGGCGCAGCGGCCAATCCGATGTAAAGGAGTGTCTTCGGAGCGGCTTCGGCGCAGGGGAAGCGCACAAACTAGCGCCCTGCATGCTGGTGGGTTACGGTGCCAATTGCTCTGAGATGTGAGGCAATGTGCGCACAGCCCTCTACAGCTTGATCATCGCTCTCGTCATGGCGCCCGTCGCCGCGTCTAGCGCGGTCTTGTGGCGTTTCATCGGACCCGAGGGAGAGACGCTGCGTGCAGCCGCGGTCGACCTGCAGCGATCTGGCATGCTCGCGGGCCATCTGCTTGACGACGCGGCGATCAACGCTCGACTGGCCGAGGCCACGCTGCCCGACGACCTCGGCTGCCTCGAAGATCATGGCACCTGTGAAGATCCCCGTCAGGCGGTCTTGGCCCTCGCCGGGCTGTCGGCGCGCGTCGACGCGACGATGGGCGTGGGTGACAACAACACCCGCACCGTGACTCTGCGCATGCTGCCGGCCAACCCAAACTCTGCGAGTCAGTCGTACATCGGCTCTGGCGCAGACGTCGCTTCAGCGCTTGCCGATGCCGTCGGGTCGCTCGAGGGGCAGGGGACGCTTGAGATTTCGGTGATCCCAAACGACGCGCGATTGTATCTCGACGGCGCCCCTTTGGGCACCGGCAGCGCCCGCTATCCAGTGCCGCCGGGCACGCACGAGATTCGGGCCGAGGCCGACGGGTTCTCGCCGTTGAGCCAGCCGATCGAGGTCAAGGCTGGCATGATCGTGCCGGTCAGCTTCATCTTGGGCAACTCGTACGGCGAGTTGACGCTCGAGGTGACGCCGAAAGACGCGCGCGTCAGTCTCAGCAACGCGCAGATGCAGAACAAGCCCCTGCTGACGAACCAAAAGGCGCACCCGCTCTCGCCAGGCGACTACCAGTTGCGCGTCGAGGCCCCAGGGTACGCGCCGCACGAGCAGACCATCACCATCAAGAAGTCGACGTTGCTGACGCTGAGCGTTCGGCTGCCGCGCGCCAACGAAGACTTCTGGTCGCGCTTCGCGACGCCGCACGCCGATACACTGGCCAACCGCTTCTATGTGCGCGGGTCAATTCGGTTTCTCTCGATTGGTGACGGGGCGTTCGATGTGGACGGCATCGACACCGTTGACGAGAGCGTAGGCTTGGTTGGCCTCTCGGTTGGTGTGGGCTATCGAGGACGCTACTTCCTGCTCGAAGCCATCAACCTCAGCTATGCTGGCGGCGGCGGGCGCACGCCGGTGAGCCTGGCGGGCTCCGAAGATGAGGCGGTCATCGACGAGCTGTCGCGCATCACGATTCGGCCGGGCTGGATCGGCGCGCGCTACCCGAGTTGGCGCGTCGAGCCCTTCATCATGGGCGGCATCGAGTTGACCTTTGAAGACTTCATCTTCGAAGACGCCACGTCGAGCACGCGCGCGCTGTCGAAGTCGGATCTGCTGCTGGGGATCGAGCTGGGCGTGCGCGGTCAAATTTTGCCCGAGTGGTTCTTGTCGGCATCGGGCGTATTCGACTTCGCGCCGTCGACGCGCCCCAGCGCGGCGTTCATTCTGGGCGTGGGCTACTGCTTTGACGTACCGGGGCTGTTTTGATGGCGCATCGACTTCAGGCCGCGCTTTGTCTGCTCGCGCTGGCATTGCCGAGCATCGCGAGCGCGCAAGATGCTGACGACGCGCCGGCAGCGGCGACGGCCGGCCAGGCACAGCGACCGGCATCGTTGGCGCTCGACCCCGACGGCACCGCCGCGCTCGAGGCGTATAACGCCGGTCGCTACAACGACGCGGCGCGACGCTTCCTCACGGTGGCGCAGCGCTGGCCGCGCGAAGCGACGCCATATTTGGCGCTGGCGCGCTCACGCGTCTATGCGGGTGACGCGCCGGGCGCCGTGCATGCGTACGAGATCTACCTGCGGCTCAGTCCGCAGGGCGCCGATCGCGCGAAGATCGAGGCCGAAGTGACGCTGGCGCGCAGCAAGGCGCGCGGTCAGGCAGGGCGCCCCCATACCAAGACGCGCGCGCTGCTGCAGACCGCCGAAGTTCGCGCGAAGTCGGGGGTCTTCTTCGGGTCGGAGGGCGCGTGGGCGGCCGTCGACCTGGCGCTCGAAGCCGAGCTCATCGGGCCTGAGCTTGCCGACACTCGCGGCGCGATTCAGGCGGCGCTGCTGTCATCGACGACCGACGCCATCGACCGCTGGTGGCGCCCGGCCGCGCTGCTCAGTGACGACACGTTGGTTGGGCTGACCAAGGCCTGGGCCGAGGTGGCCCGCCGCAAGGCGCTCAACCCGATAGAGGCGAAGCAGAGCGCGGCCCTGGCTGCTCTGGCGGCGTTGCGTGGTAATGACTATCGCGAGGCCGCGCGCATTCTGGCGCCCATCGCGCCGGGCGATCCGGGCCTGCGCTATGCCCAGGCCCTCGCGTTGCTCAAGTCGGGCCGGCAAGCTGAAGCCGAGTCGATCCTCAGCGCCCTCGTTGAAGAGGATCCGGCACCGCGACTGCTGGTGTTGTTGGGGTTGGTGCGCCGCCAGATGGGGCGCCCCGATGGGGTCGACGCGATCCGCGCCGCCCTGCTCGACGAGTAGCCGTTCAGGCCACGCAACTCAAGCAGTCGTTCAAGCCGTCCTGCCCGCCTACGTGACGTAAGCGGTGGTCCCACCTGCGTGGCGCGCGCAGCCGTCCAGCTCGCGCTGGCGTCGTCAAAGCCCAAGCAGCCGCAGTGAGAGGCAGGCAGCCTGATCAGGCGGGCTGGTAGAACCAGTAGCGGAACATGTTGATGTCGCGGTCGGCGGTGAGCATCACCTGCTTGATCTTGACCGAGTTGGTCGAGATGTTCTCGGCCGGGATCACGTAGGGCCAGTTGCGCCAGCGGTGCTTGCGGTCTTCGCCGCGGCAGTCGAGGATCTTCGGCAGCCGCTGCCCGTTGCAGTGCACCTCGGCCTGGTAGTCGCCTCGCACGAAGTCCATACGCCGGATCATGATCAGGTCGTGGTGCGGCGTGAGGTTGTTGACGCGGAACTCGCTGTAGCCGCCCTCATGCGCGATGCCGCGGTCTTCGATGACCGCGCCGTCGGGGTAGCGCAGCTTCTGGCGCGTCCGGTAGGTGTCGTCGGCTTCCTTGATCGCGAATTCGTGGGCCTTTTCGCTCTCGGCGTCGAGCACGTCGATCATGTCGACCAGCTTCCATTGGGAGCCATCAACGACCAGCGTCTGGCCGAACTCCTCAGACCGCACGGCGATGTCGGTGAAGGCGATGCCGCCCTCGATCGCGCCCTGGGCGATGCTCACCATGCC
>JBNMOZ010000461.1:0-5335 GCA_051276005.1 Bradymonadia bacterium
GCCCACACCAGCAGCGCGCACAAGAGGCTGGCGGCGAGCATCGCGGCGAGCCCAGCGGGGGCGGCCCAGGGCAAGACGCCCAGCACGCCGCGCATCAAGAGCCAGGCCGCGGCGCCGCCGATCAGCATCCAGGGCTGCGCGTGCTTGGGCAGGCGCGGGGCGGCCGCCATGCCCAGCAATACCCCGGCGCCCAGGGTGATGAGCGATCGCTTCTTGATGAGCGCCTGGGCGTCGCCGACGACGTAGACGAGCACCGCGAGGCCGGCCAACGCCACCGCCATTTGGGTCGGCGCCAGACCGATGCGCGCAAAGATGGCCGGTCGACGGCGATGCAGCCAGCCGAGCACGACCACCCCGAGCGAGAGCATCACGGCCGCCGCCATGCCGATGCGGCTTGGGCGCAATTCGAAGATCCAGGCGACGCTGGCGGCGGCGGTGGCCAAGCCGAGCAAACCCATCGCTGCCAGGGGGCTGTGGCCGGTGCCCCACGCGAGGGCGACGCCCAAGACCGCGATACCCAGCAGGCCGATCGTCGCGTCGATGCCAAAGGGCGCGGCGTAGAGGCTGCCGCTGAGCGCGACGAGGATGAGCGCCCAGCCCGACAGCGACCGCAGCCGATCGCGGCGGTACCCGCGCATGACGACAGTGGCGCCAGCGGCGACGATGATGGCGGCCGGCCAAGCCCAGATGCCGGTCAAACCCGCGAGGGCCGGCACCATGCGATGCAGCGCGAGCAACGCCAGCGGGCGCAGTTGGGGCACCGGCCAGATGGCGAGCACGAGCAGCGGCGCCGCGATGAGATCGACCCAATGGACGGCTTGATCCATGAAGGCGGGCGGCACGATCGCCATGCCCGCCGCGCCGGCCAGAAGGCACGCGCAGCTCTGATAGACGGCGTGCACGACGGGGCCACGGCGCAGGCAGACGCGCAGCGCCAAGGCGATGGCCGCGATGCCCAGGGGCACGACCGACGTCGGCAGATGAAAGTGGATGACCGCCAGAATCGGAGCGGCGGCGAGCAGCACCGGCGCGGCATACGCCATGCGGGTCGATCGCAGCCAGAAGGCGAGCCCGAGCAGCAGCAACCCCTCGGCGGGCAAAACCATGAGCGGCGCGCGCAGGTCGAAGGTGGTGAAGGCGAGTATGCAGAGGGCGGCGGCGACGCCGAGGGTCCAGCCGCGGGCGACGCGCGCCAAGTCGTCGAGGCCGCGCTTTGCCAGCCGATGCGCAGCGAGCCCGCATAAGGCGACGTACGGCAGGCAGGTGACGCCGTACCACGCCAGGGGCAAGCGACCGCCCGAATAGCCCAGCCCGGCCGCGGCCTTGGCCTTGAGCGCGAGCACGATGCCGCGGATGGGCGCGGGCAGCAGCACGTAAGCGGCGAGCCCGAGCACGAAGGCCGCGATGAGCAACGCGGTGCGCTCACGATGCACGCTGGCCCGCGCCGCGACGCCGCAGCCAGCAGCGGCGCAAATCAAGGCTGCGTTTGGGGTGAGCAGGCCGATGACAAAGCCCGCGATGGCCAGGCCGACGGCGAACAGGTCATGGGCCTGGGTGAGCGCGCGGGCTTGGCGGCTGTAGGCGACCGCGGCGCCGGCGAGAGGCAGCGCGAGCACGCCCCAGGCGTCGGTGTGCAGCGCGACTTGAGTGACGGTGACCCCCGCCGCGATGATCGCCAGCGCGTGGGCCGGCCAGGCGTCTTGCCGCCAGGCCACAGCGGTCGCGATGGCCACCGACAGCGCGGCGAGCGCCACCGGCCACCCCATGAAGATCGGCACCACGACGGCGCCCAGGCAGGCCAGCATCAGGCCGCCCGCGAGGCGACGATCAGCGAGCCCAAGGCGGCGCAATGCCCAGGTGTTGATGGCGAAGCCGGCGGCCAGCCACAGGGCCAACCCGCCGGCGCCACTCAGCAGGCTGGTGTGCAGCAGGCGCCCGACGGCGAGCGCGGCGAAGGCGCTGCATGCTGCGCCGGCGGTGGCGAGCACCCGATCCAGATCGTCGAGCGTGCCGTCGCGGTTGAGCAGCCGACCGGCGCCCACGAGGGCCGCGCCGAAGCTCAGGATGCCGCCCTCGATGACGAGCAGCTGCGACGCGCCGGTCATCGTGGTCCAGGCCGTCGACACGAAGTACAGCGCGCCGGCGAGCAGCAAGAAGCCGCCCAGGAAGAACATCAGGTTCTCGGCGAAGGCCGGGCCGAGGCGCTGCCACAGTCCGGGCTTGGCGGGCTTGGCGGGCTTGGCGGGCTTGGCGGGCTTGCCGGGCTTGCCGGGCGGGGTCACCTGGGTGACGGGCGGATCTTCGATTGGTTTGGGATCGGCGGGTGCGTCCGCGGGCTCTTCGGGCTGGGCAGCAGCGGGCTCCGGCTCAGAAGGCTGCTCGACGGGGTCTTCGAGCTGGGCAGCAGCAGGGTCTTCGATGGACTCGTCGGGCTCGGACTCGGGGTGGCCTTCGACGGGCTTGGGCGCTGCGACGGGCACTGCGACGGGCACTGCGACGGGCACTGCGACGGGCACTGCGACGGGCACTGCGACGGGCACCGCGACGGGCACTTCGGCGGCGATGAGCGCGGCGTCGAGATCCTGGTCGAACTCGAACAGGCGCGCCTTGAGGCTGGCCTGCAGGCGCGGGGGCAGCGCCGGCAGATTGTGCACGGCCGACTGCAGAGTGGCGATGGCAGCGCGGGCGGCTTCAGCGGCGTCGACCAGCAGAGCCCCGCAGGCAGAGCAGCGCGCCTCGGCGGCGAAGTCGACCGTCGTGGGTACGCCGCAGGCGGGGCAATCCACGGGGGGAGCGTCTTCGAACTCGCGCATGCGGCCTCCAACAAGATGAGCGGACACGGGCTGCGTAACAAGATCGGGGCCAGCCTGCAGGACGCCTGCTGGCGGGCGCTTTGCGCGTCTATGCGGGCTGGCTCGGTGGTGTTACGTGCACTCAATGCACGGCCGGTGTGTCCCACCCGCACATGCGAAACAGTCTACGCGACCTGCGAAGCGCCTGCCTCAGTCGTCTGAGGCGTCTGAGGCGTCTGAGGCGTCTGAGGCGTCTGAGGCGTCTGAGGCGTCTGAGGCGTCTGAGGCGTCTGAGGCGTCTGAGCTGCCGAGAGCTAGAGGGCGGGCACGCAGAGCGCCTCGCGCCCCGACAGCGGCGAGATGCGCAGCTCGGCGGTCTCTGGGGTCCAGGTCAGGGCCCCGCCACCCAGAGTGAACGTCGGGATCGCGTCGCGGATGGCCGGGTCGAGCCAGCCACCGTCGACCAACTCATCGATCAGGTCGAGCCCGATGGGCCGCATGTGCACCCGCGCGCTGATGCTCTCGAGCGGGGCGGGGCTGGGCACGCGATAGCGCCGGGGGATGTGCACGTTGACGTACTCGGGCGCGAACGGGTTGAGGCTCGTGGGCGCCGGCAAGAACTCACGCGTCACGTCGGTGATCTCCCAGAAGTCGTGGGTCGGGTTGCCCATCGCGTCGAACGCCTTGTCGCGCAGCAACCACAGATCGGGATCCTCGAGGTCGACGATGGGCTCGCCATCACCCACCACGCCGCTTTGATAGATCTCTTCACCAGCTGCCCGCGCCGTCAGCTCGACCCAGACCCGACGATCGAGCGCCGCGCCGCTGGGGAAGTAGTGCCCGGCCGCCAGGTTCTCCAAATAGAACTCCACCTCGGCGCCGCCCTGGCGTTCGATGACGCAGATCTCGCTGATGAGCGAGATGTCGAGCAGGCGCTGCACCTCAAGGCGCTGGTCGTCGCGCTCGGGGAAGTCGATGAGCGCCACGTCGACGCCCGCCATGCGGTGATCGTGTACGCGCCGCACGCCCACCCCGTCGACCTCGGCGGCCACGTCGTTGCGCCCCGGCATGTGACAGCGTCCGCAGGTGTTCTGCTGCAACGGATCGTCGCTGCTGTAGACGCTCTCTTTCCACTCCAGGTAGGTGCGCTCGAGGTGCACGCCCGACTGCACGACGATGTCATGGCAGCTGCCACACATGTCCGACGACTTGAGCTGGGTGCGGTCGAGCAGCGGCGACTTGGCGGAGCGGTGGCCGCGGTTGGCGAGGGCGTCATCGAAGGCGCCGCGCATGACGCCATCGAGCACCCAGCGCAGCGGGTTGTTATGGGTGCCCTCCACCGCCTCGATCTGGTGACAGTATGCGCAGGTGATGCCCTGCACGGCGGTCGGCAACTCGTTGAGGTTGCTGCCGTCGGTGGTCAGGCCAAGCTCGACCGCGACCGGCGCGTGGCACTTGACGCAGAAGTCGCCCAGCGCGCCGTCCGTCTCGGCCTGCCCCTTGGCGTTGAGCGCCTGAAAGACCGGATCGACGCTGGCGTAGGCGTGCATGCTGCCCGACCATTCCCGGTAATGCGCGGGGTGGCAGTCGGCGCAGGCGGCGGGATCGAGCAGCTGCTCGGGGGTCAGCTCAGGCTCGATGGGCGCGGCGTCATCGCAGGCGGCGAAGGCACCCAGCACAAGCAGCGCCGTCGCGCACCGAAGGGCAGAGATCTTCACGGCATCGCCCCGTCGGCGATCCACTGGCGAATGGCGCACTTCGAGGCCGCATCAAGGGACGCCCCGGGGGGCATCTGAGCGGCGCCGACCCCGTCGAGGCGCGTCGAGAGCGGGCTGCACACCGCGTCACCGGGGATCACATGCTCGAGCACGGCGGTGTGGGCGCGCGCGAGCGCCTCGGTGTCGCCGCGGTCAGGCAGTTGAAAGGCGCTCGTCGTGCCGTCGTTGCCATGACAAGCCGCCCCACCCACCGCGCAGGAGCCCAGCAGGGTGCGTTCGTAGATGTTCACAAACGTGGGTTCGTAGAGCGGCGCGCAGTCGGTCGGATCGCCCGACAGGCAAGCGGCCGGGGCGTCGTCATCGCAGCCGAGCGCGGCGACGAGGGAGAGCGTTATCAGGGTCAGGATCTTCATGCGGAGGATAGGATACCGATTGGGCCGCGATGGTCGCTACTGGCAGGGTTGCCGGGGTCGCACCACCCCCGCCCGGGCGGTGTCGCCGCGCTGGGCTGAACGGCGCCGCGTTGAACGGGCCGGTCCTCAACGACACAGTGCCCAACCACTGCGCCTCGCCCCCAGTGCGCCGATGCGCTAGTTTCGCCTGTCAGTGCCGCGGCTTGCGATGACGTGATCCGCCGACAGGGAGACATGCAGATGCCGGGTCGATACACCTTTGCCGACAACGGGGCCGCGCCCAACGCCCGCGATCTGCCCACCGCCTGCGTGTTGTGCAGCCATAACTGCGGGCTGCGCGTCGACGTGACCGACGGGCGCATCGCCGAAGTGCGGGCTGACGATAACAGCCCGATCACGCACGGCTATAGCT
>JBNMOZ010000462.1:0-5323 GCA_051276005.1 Bradymonadia bacterium
CAGGAGGTCGGGCTCGACACCGAGAACTACCAGGACGCGCTGTTCCACGCGTTGCGGCAAGATCCCGACATCATCTGCATTGGTGAGATGCGCAACCTGGAGACCATCTCGACCGCGCTGACCGCCGCCGAGACTGGCCATATGGTGCTCGCCACGCTGCATACGACCGGCGCCGCGGGCACGATCTCGCGCATCGTCGATGCGTTCCCGGCTGCGCGTCAAAACCAAGTGCGCACCCAGCTGGGCGCGACGCTGCAGGGCACGATGACCCAGAAGCTGCTGCCCCGCGCGGATGGCCGTGGCCGGGTCATGGTCTACGAGCTGATGCCGGTGACGCCGGCGGTGGCCAACACGATCCGCGAAGGCCGCCTGCACATGCTGGAGAACGTGCTGCAGACCGGGCGAGCCGCGGGCATGGTTCGCATGGACCATATGGTGCGCGACCTGTACCGCCAGGGCGTCATCACCTACGAGGTGGCCGCGCGCGAGGTGCAAGACGTGGCGGTGCTGGAGCAGACCGTCGAGCCGACCGCCGAGTTTGATGAGCGCTGAGTGACGCAATGAGCATGGACGAGGGCGAGCTGACGCGGTTGACCGCGACCGATCATGCCTTGATCGGCGCGCTGACCGAGCGTCTCTCAGATCAGAAGACCAACCAATGGATGATCCGCGGCGCCTTCGTGCTGCTGGGTTTGGGCACCGCGATGTTCGCGTGGCGCGCCCAAAATTGGGCCATCTTGGGCGTGAGCGTCTTCGCCACGGGCGCCATGCTCTGGTTGACCCGCAGTGGACGTGGCATCGCGGCGCTCGAGCGGGACGCAGCGTCGGGCCAAAAGCGCGTACGGCGCGCGCATATCGACGACAAATACAGCGACGACGACGTCAACGTGCTCGTGATTGACGGGATCGCGACGGCGGTCGAGCGCCGCTGGTTCAGCGTCTGCGCCCGCGGCGATGACGTGTGGCTCGATTCGCTGCCGCACAGCGGCACATTGCTGGCCGTCCGCAAGGTCAAGTAGCGCGGAGCGCTCGCAGCGCCGGTAGCGCAGAGCACTGCGACTTTGAAAGACCGAAGAGAGAGTCCCAGCGCAGAGCACGGGCAGCGCGGAGCGCTCGCAGCGCCGGTAGCGCAGAGCACTGCGACTTTGAAAGACCGAAGAGAGAGTCCCAGCGCAGAGCGCGGGCAGCGCGGAGCGCTCGAACATCGCGAAGAATCCGAGCACTGCGACTTTGAAAGAAACTACAGGCTGCGGTTGCCCGGCAGCGGGAGCAGAAGCTGGGCCTCGACCGGCACGGCAGCGCCCGCTTCTCGGACGGCCTCGCGGGCCTGATCTTCGAGGGTATCGTCTTGCCGGCCTTGATGGGCGAGCGCCGCGTACAGCACCGCATACTGAATCGACAATATTCGCGGATCCTCGGCGCGCAGCTCGGGTTGCGTCAGGCGGTTGGCCAGCAGCGTCTCGGCCTCGCCAGCGCGATATCGCAGCAGCGCCTCGATGGCTTCGAGCGTGTGCAGCCAATGCTCGGGCCTCGGCAGGGTGCGACCCAACGCCATGCGTGCCCGCGCGATGCGCTCGACGGCGGTGTGGGTGTCGCCGCGGTCGTCCATGAACCGCTTGAGCCCGGCCACCGCGCACAGCCGCGTGTAGAGCAACGCGAAGCTGCGGGCGAACTCACGCTGCACCAGGAAGACACGATAGCGGCCGTCGCCCTTGAGCGTGCGCAGGTTGGCCTCGGCTTCGACCAGGCGCTTGCCGTACAGCAGCTGTCGGATGCGGGTCAGCGCGACATAGACGTGCGGCGCGGTGATGCGCTCCCCCGGCCAGCAGGAGCGGGCCTCGACGAGCAGCTGCCCCGCGGCGTTGCGCTCGCCGGCTTCGAGGTGGATGTGTGCCTGCAGCGTGCACGCCCGCCCGCGCAGGCCGATGAGCCCGCGATCACGCGCAGCCATCAAAAGGCTGCGGCCGGCGGTGCGTGCTTTGGAGATGTTGCCGCGCTCGAGCGCCAGCAGCGCGCGCCCCATTGTCAGCCGCAACGACAAGGGTTCGCGGGTTGAGAGCTTCGCGCCGATGTCAAAAGCCTCTTCGAGCACGGCTGCGGCGGCGCGGTGGGCGCCCTCGGCGCGGCACACGACCGCCTTCGCGTGGGCATGGGTGACCCGATCGCGCACCGACGCGCCATGCACCGCCGTATCGACCAGATGGCGGGCCTCGGCAAGGGCCGTCGCGTCGTGGCGCGTGCACAGAATACGCGCCCGAACCAGTCGCGCGTCGGTGGTGTCGAGGCCGTCGATCAGCCTCTCAGCCGCCAACGCGTCGTAGGGCACGAGCAGATCGGCGATGGTGATTCGGGCCGGGGCGGACAGGTCGGCCGCCTCATTTGCCACGTCACCGACTTCGCCACCGATGAGCTGCAATTGGATGCGACGGGCCTTCCAGGGGGCGCCCCGCTTGGGGTACTCCTCGGCGAGACGCGAAAGGGCCTTGGCCGCTTCGATGGTGCGCCCAGCCAGGGCGTAGCATTCGGACTGTTGCAGATAGAGTTCGGCGCGCGCGGCCTCGGCGTCGGTGTCTTTGAGCGCCAGGGCGTACAGCTCTGCGGCGCGCTCATAGTCGCCGCCGTTCTCGGCTTCGTTGGCCGCGCGACCCGCGAAACGACCGGCCTGGTCGGGCTCGCCGGCGCCGGCCCAGTGGTGCTGAATCTCGCTCGCGCGGCCGCTGCTCATCTGATAGGCCTTGGCCAGCAGCCCATGCATCTGACGCGTCAACTCGGCGTCGAGCGACTCGCGGGCCACGCTCATCAAGCGCGGGTGCACCGTCACGGCGTTGATCTCGCCGTCAGAGCTGGCTTCGGTGCGCAGCAAGCCGGCGCGGTTGAGCGCGGTGAGCGACTCATACAACGCGTTCGCATCGAGGCTACAGGCTTTGCGCAGCACGCGTCCGGGCACCGATGTGCCGCGGGCCAGGCAGACGGCGGCGAGCACCCGCTGCGCCGGTTCGGGCAGATCGGCCATCTGCGAGAGCACCATCGACTCGAAGCTGGGCGGCGTCGCGCCCGAGTTCTGCCGGATATGGTGCACGAGGGCCTGCACGAACAACGGCACGCCGCGCGTCTCGCTGTGCACGTGCTCGGTGATCCACTCGGCGGTCGAGCCCAGGTGGTTGCGCACGAACAGCCGAGTCTCTTCGAGGGCGAAGGGCGGCAGCTCGACGCGCTCGGTGCCGGGGTGCGCCTTGAGCAGATCGAAGAAGGCGGCGTGGCGGCCGGTTGGGCTGACCGCTTCAGGGCGGTGGGTGAACACGAAGAGCACCGGAGGCAAGCCGCCGCCGCGCTGCATGATCTCGATGGCGTCGAGGGTGGCCGCGTCGGCCAAGTGCATCTGCTCGACGACCAGGATCATCAGGCGCTTCTCGGACAGGCTGCGCAGCAATGACTGCAGGCCTAGACCGGCGCTGACATCGGGCTCGGGCTCACCGTGCAGGTGCACCGGCAGCAGCTCGGCCAAGAACGTGAAGCCGCGCAAAAGCGAGGCGCGCTCGGCCTCGGGCATCTTGCGCAGGATGCGGGCCGACTGCTTGCGATAGGCCTCGGCGATACGCTCGACGGCGGTGTCGAGGCCGCGGAAGGCCACATGATCGCGGTGCACGCAGGTGCCCATGAACGCCGACGCGCCGAACAGGCGTGCCTCTTGGGCGAAGGCCTCGACCAGCGCCGTCTTGCCGGCTCCGCTGGGGCCTTCGAGCAGGATGATGCGGCCGCGCCCGGCGCGCACCCGATCGAGGGCGCGATGCAGCACCTTGCGGGCTTCGCGGCGTCCGACAAACTCGGTCTCGCTGACGTCGTGGGCGAGCGGGGCGTCGAGCATCTCGAGCGCTTCACGAGCCGACGGGCGATCCTCGGGGGCCTTGGACAGCAGCTCCATGCAGACGCGCACCAGATCCGTGGGCAGGTCGCTGCGCTCGTAGAGATCCGGCGGGGCCTTGGTGCGGTGGGCGATGGCCACTTCGGCGCTGTCACCGTCGAACGGGGGGGTGCCCACCAGCAGCTCGTAGAGCACCACGCCGACCGCGTATAGGTCGGTCGCCGAGGTCACGCTCGAGCCCAGAGACTGCTCGGGGCTGAAGTAGGTGCTGGTGCCGAAGACCTGCGACAGGCTCTGGCCGACGCCGCCGGGGAGCAGCTGCTTGACGATGCCGAAGTCGACCAGCCGCACCTCGCCTTCGCGATCGACCAGCACGTTGCTGGGCTTGATGTCGCGATGAATGCAGCCGTTCTCATGCAGATAGGCGAGCGCGCGCAGCAGGCCGACGATGCCGTTTTGTACCCGCTCAAGCCGGGCGGGGACGGTGAGGACGGTGCGGTCGGTTACCAGTCGGTTGTGCCCGTTGACGTAGACGTAGAAGTCGACGCCGTCGACGAGCTCCATCGTATAGAAGTAGCGCTCGCCGTCGTGATGCAGGTCGTGCAGCTCAACCAGGTTGGGGTGGGTCAGCCGTGCGACCGCCCGAAACTCGCGCTTGAAGTAGTGCAGGGCCCGCGGATAGCTGAACTTGAGGACCTTGAGCGCGACTTCGCGGCGGTTGATCGGGTCGAAGACGCGATAGACCTCGCCCATGCCGCCACCGCCGACCACGCCACGTACTTCGTAGCGGCCGACTTGGCTGGGGACTTGTGAGGCTGGGTCGACCATTGCAATGAATCCTACCAAGACCTCCGCATGAAGACATCGTCCACGCAGCGTTCTATGTTCATTTTTCCGCTATATGACCGGTGAATGCGTACGTAGACGTGGTCAATGGTAATCAAGTGTAGACAATGGTCATACACTCAAGCGGCTGCGATCTATAAGCGCCGACCGCTACCGAGCGCAACCCGGACGTGCAGCGCAGGGAGTTTTTGCGGTCTTTGAAGCCTTTGAGTGCTTTGCGCATAAAAAATGTGACGGTCCCGGCCAGATCAGTGCATCTCGCAGCCCGCCTCGGTGGCGACGACGGGTCATTTCGTCTAGGCTCGCCCACATCAACGCGAAGGAGGCCACGAATGACTGTGCTGAATCTCTTCGGCAGGGGCGCCTGATTCGCTGATCGATCTTTCGGCCGGCTGACCGCGCGTCTCCTGCATCAACTCTGAATCTGATGTTCTTAAACGAGCCGGCGCTTGCCGCGCTCGTCGCTGGAGACCTGCGTTGAATCAAGCGCCTCATACGTCGGAGTTTCCGACCGAGTTGGCGGCCGAGAAGGCCGCATCTTGTCCTCATCTTACGCCCGCCCGCGTTTGCGCGGTGCAGCGGGGCATCTTCGATCTCAAGGGTGCGCCGGGCGTA
>JBNMOZ010000463.1:0-5320 GCA_051276005.1 Bradymonadia bacterium
TTCACGGGCCGCGTTGGTGAGGCCGGCGAGCACGAAGATGAAGAGGATGACGCGCATGATGCTGCTCCGAGGTTGATCGATCGAACCTCGATCACAGCAACCGCCATGCCGACCCGGTGCATCCCGACCTGTGCGCACCGATCTGCGTGAATCTACCGCTGTGCTCAGCGCACGCGGGCCGGTCAGAACTCGATGACGAGTGAGACTCGGGTGCGCGCGGCGCCCTCTACGCCCTCCACCCCCAGTGAGAATGGGGGTGCGCTGAGCACGGCGGTCAGACAGGCGCGCGCCTTCTTGTTCAGCGCGCCGCCGCTGCGGGGCTCGAAGGCATGATCCGACGCGACGCCAGAGGCCGGATCCAGGCTCATCGTCCAGGTCAGCGCGCCGGGCTCACCCAGCCCCTCAAAGCACCGCGCCAACCGAGGCGACCGCGCCGCGACCTGCAGCCGCAAGGCAGCCAGCCAAGGCGCCGGGCCGGCGGGCTTGGGCGCATAGAGCGCACGCGGCTCGGTCTTGACCCGCCGCAGTCGCTTGGGCTTCGCGCGCGCTCGACGCGTCGCCGGGGCGGTCGACGGGGGGCCCGCCGTCGCCACGCTCTTTGCCGCGCCGGGCACGGGCACGACGAGCGGCACGAAGATCAGCCCCGTGTCGCATCGGCGCAGGAGCAGCCACAGCAAGATCAGAAACAAGATCAGCTTGATAACCCGCTTGCGGCGCCGGCGTCGGCGCTCGGCCTTCGCCGCTTCGATCCGGGCCTTGAGGACGGCGCGCTTCATGGCGTTGGATCTCCAACCCGCCAGCCAAACGTCAGCCGATCCTCAGCGTCGCGCCACTCGATCGGCCGCAACTCCACGGGCGTGAAGACCGGCGGCGCCCGCACTTCAGCGACGACGAACGGCCAAGGCAACGTGTCAGACGGCGCGACCCGAACGCTGCCCGCGAAGACCTGCTGGTCGGGGTTGAGTCCGCCGCCCATCGCATCGAGCCCCTCGGTGATCGCCTCGATCAGCGTCATGTTCGTCTGGGCGCGGCGCATGCCCCGCCGACCGTCGCTGGGTTCGGCCATGCGCACGAGACGACGGCCCAGTCGGTCGAGCAGCGGGCGATGCTGGCGGCGCGTCGCGAGGTCTTGCACCTGCAGCCGCTCAAGGTAGCGCTGCACGAAGCGTAGGGACTGATTCGGCGCGTCGACGAACCCGTCGTCCAACGTCTTGAGGAACCCGTCGATGTCGCCCGCGGCCAGCGACACAAGCCGCTCGGACCGCCGCCGACTCGCCCCCCGCCGCGCGATCCGCTTCGTCGCGCGCTCAAACGACGCGCGATCGGCCTGCAGCGCGGCGTGCCAAACCTGATCGTCGAGCACCGCCCGCAGGTCGGTGCTCGGAAGCACCGCCTGCAGCATGTCGAGCAGCGCGTCGGTCACCTGAAACCGCGAGGCGACATACGACAGCCATCGCCGCGCCAGCCCCCGCACCGCCTCGCCCTGTCGCGACGACTCGGCCCAGCGCATCGCCTCGGCGAAGGCCCGCAACGCCTCGGGCAGCGCACCGGTCGAGAGCGCGTGCACCCCGCGATGCAGCGCGATCGCCCCGCGCTCCTTGAAGCCGGTCTGCGCATCGAGCGCCAACAACGCCCGCCCCCGATCGCCGCCCCAGATCGCCTGCTTGAGCGCAGGCGACGTCGTCGAGGTCGTGTGGGCGATCCAGGTCTGCACCTCGGCGCCCGCCTTCTGCTCGATCAGCCGATCGATGACCTCGAGCAGCAGCCCACCGCCGCGGGTATCAACATCGCCCGGCGCATCAACGTCGCCCGGCGCAACGTTGCGCAACGCATGCCCCAGCAAGAACTGCCGCCGTTGACTCGACAGCGTCATCCACTCCGCCGCAGGCCAGGTCAGGCTCTCGCGCAGGATGCGCCCCGGCTCGGTGTCGGCGCCAAAGCGGATCGCGCTCTTGGCCCCCGACATACCCAGGCGGCGCGCGGTGCGGCCCTGCGCCCGCTGCTCGCGCTGCGCTTTGCGGGCTTCGAGCGCGACGATCTGCAGATCCAGGTCGAAGATGCGTGCCCCCAGCGCGGCGCGCCCGACCACTCGCCGTTTATCGAGGGTCGAAAGGCTCTTGCGCAGCAGATATCGCAACACATGGGCGTTCGCGATCCGATCGCGGCGTTCCGCGAAGACCGACTGATCGGCGGCGAAGAGCAGCCGCTCGCGGGCGATGCAGCCGATCCGCCCGAAGCGGACCGAGCCCAGCTCTTCGGCGTCGAGCACGTCACCCATCGAGATGAAGCGCTGCTGCTTGCCGATGAAGAACGCGTCGAAGGGCGAGCCGGTGGCGGGCGTATCGGGCCGACGGATCGCGTATACCAGCCAGTTATGCTGGGCAAGCGGCCACAGACCCACGCCGTCCGTGTCGCGACCCATGCCGTCCTGGCACAGCCCCAACGCGCCCAGCGCCGCCCACGCCGTTGACCGCAAATCTGCATCGTGTGCGCTGACCTGCTGCGTCTCGCTGGCGATGGCGTTGCGCAGCAGGTACAGCCGCAGCGTGTCGGCCGGGCGCCCCTCACGCAGCGCGATGCGCGCGTTGTAATAGACGAGGGTCTGCTCGGTCGGCGACGTGATCGGCGGGCTGGTCAGGGCCGCGATGAGGGTCAGGATCGAGACCATCAGCGCAGGGCCATCAAAAGGAGAAGCCAGCAGAGAGAGTCAGCTCAAACCCGAAGAACAAGGCGGTCCCGGTGGCCGACGCCAGCAGCGGCACCGCGAAGATGGTCTTCTGCGCGAAGAAGAACCCCGACTGAAAGTACACGTCGGTGTTGAAGCCGGCCCACAGCGCATAGCGCCCCGAGTCGAGCTCCATGCCCGGCAAGCGATCGTCTTCGAGGCTCGCGAGCTCCTTGTCAGAGAGGCGCCCGGCGACCACCGCCCGCAGGCCTTCGGTGAACGTGAGCCCATCCCAGGCGCCCGGATGAATCAGATAGCGAAGCTGCCCCACCCCGCTGAACACGAGCTGCACCGCAGGCAGCGCTCCGGGCATGGGGGTGATCACACCTTCGGCCAGCGGCACCCCGACCGCGAAGTCGAGCTGGATATGCGACGGCCGCGCGGGCTGACGATACGGCGTGAGCGCCAGTCGCCGGCTGCTGTCGCTGCCCGACACCCACACATACGACAGCGCGAGCTCGTAGAACACATGCCGCGTCGGGATACGCGCGAACACGCCTGCGGTCAGCGCGTCGTAGTTGTTGAGCTCGGCAGGCAGCGCCCCGATCAGACCCACCTGCACCGGGCTGCGCCGCCAGTCATAGCGAATCGCCCTCGACGTGCGCCCCACGGCCCGATCGACCAGCGCGTCGACGGCCGACCGATGCGCTTCGATGCTGCGATCTGGCACCCGAACCGGATAGGCGGGCGCTGCGGATGGCGGCGCTACAGACGGCGCTGCTACGGATGGCGGCGCTACAGACGGCGCTGCTACGGATGGCGGCGCTGCGGATGGCGGCGCGAACAGCCCGAGGACGAGGGCGAGGTTATGGATCAAGCGGGAACCCCGAGTCGCCGCGCACGGGCTGCTTGGGCGCGTAGCAGGTGGTCTGGTAGACCGTAAACGGCTGGCGTACCTGATAGACGCCCGCCGAATCGAACGTCGGGTGATCGCAGAACCGCACACATTGCGTCAGCGTCCGCGCCAGAGAGAACGCGTCGTCGCCCCAAATGGTGCCACCCAGATCGTCCGTCGCGTCCACCCCGATGCCCAACGGCAGGGTGACGCTGAACGCGCTGACGGCCAGCGACGCCACGACCTCGTACTCGAGGCGCAGCAAGAACGGGAAGTCCCAGACGATGCCCAGCGGGTAGCTCGCCCCGCCCACCTGGGCGTGCCATTCGGGCAGGTTCTCAATGGGCAGCAGCCCCGGATCGGGGATGAGCGGTGAACGAAAAACAAAGCCCTCATACTCATCGGTCTGGCAGAACGAGAACATGTCATCGGGCTCGGCCGAGATCACCTCATCATTGAAGAACGTCGCCGTCCCAAAGGGCGGGACGGTGACATGTTCAGCGCTCGCGGGGCGCTCCGGCACCCGAAAGACCAAGTCGCGCATGGTGCCGGCCTGGGCCTCAGAGAAGGTGTCGATGAAGTCGAGGTAGCGCGCGCGATCGGGCAGGATCGGCAGGATCCCCAGGTCGAACGGTCCCAGGCCCAGGCTGGTGGGGATGCCCGCATCGGGCGCGGCGCAGGCCAGGCTCGAGAAGCTCACGTTCGCCAGATCTTCCTCATCTTCAATGTCGGTGTCGACCAGCGCCGGGCACCAGACCGTCGTGGCGCTCACGAGCGGGTCTTGCACCGTGCGCGCGTAGCTGTCGAAGACGAAGGCCCCCGCCAGGCGCGGCGTGTTGCGGTCTTGTTCGGAGTCGAGGGTGCGCGCGAGCACGTCCTCGATCACGCCGGCGATCGCGCGATCGTCATGGTGCAAGGCCAGCGAAATGACCATGTCGCTGCCCTCGGCGCGCACCCGATCGACGTCGTCGCGAAACCGCGCCTCGAGCATGTCGGCCAGGCCGCCGTCCATCCAGCCGTCCAGGCAGATGTCTTCAACGTCGCTGCCGAGCACGCGCTGACGCTGCATGCCCAAGTGCACGTCCGAGATGGTGCGATCGCAGATGCGCAGCACGTATGTGATGCGGCGCGCGTCGCTCACCGGGCTGCGCAAGACGGGAAACGCAGGCCGCACTTCGGGGTTCTTGCGGGCGACGGCGCCAGCTTCGAATTCGCCCGTCGCGTCGATGACGGTGCTGTCGGCGCAGACCGCGCCTTGCGCGGCGAGATCCTCAGGCAGGTCGGTGTCGAAGATCGCGCGCTCATCGGTCGTGAGCGGCTCGCCGTCGAGCGGGCGCGCCCCGTCGCAGTTTACCGCGTCGTAGAGGTAGGGGTTGTCGGACGGCAGGTTGCTGAAGTCGCCGGGGCCGATCCGCTGACCATCGATGGTGAACGTACGGCGCAGGCCCAGCCGCTCCGCCTCGGCGTTGCGGATGGTCGGGAAGCGATGCCGCAGCCGCCATTGGACCGCGCTGTTGGCGACATCGAAGACCCCATAGATCAACGCCGACCGATTGATATGCGCGGGGCCCGGGCCGACCACATTATAGATCGTCGACGTGTCGAGGCTCAGCTCGCCATCACGATGGTATCGCAATCGAATCGACACGTTACGCGGCTCGATCGGCACGTGAATGCTGCCGCTCCCGCAGCGCGTATTGACGCCGCAGTCTACGGGCAAATGGGTGTGCACTTGCGGCAGGTCAGCGAGCGCCGTCCAG
>JBNMOZ010000464.1:0-5312 GCA_051276005.1 Bradymonadia bacterium
GGCCATCGGCATCGACGTGCAGACGCGCCAGGTCGAGATGAGCTACCGGCTGCTCGCGCGTCACCCGGTGCACCCCGCGTCGATCGACTTCGTGCTGGGCTACCTGATGTATCGGGTGCGCGAGCTGAGCGGGCGCTTGCTCATGCCGATCGCGGTGGATTTGCCCCAGCTCGAGCCCGCCAACCCGGCGCCGTATCACGCGCTCTTCGGCAAGCGCATTCGGTGGGGGCAGCCCGTCGTGCGCGTGTGCTTTACCCCCACGCAATGGCAGACGTCGCTGCAGGCCCCCGACCCCGAGTTGGCGCGGCTGATGCGCGACATGGTCGAGCGCGAGATGGCGCAGCTGCCCAGCGGTGACGACATCTGTGCGCTGGTCAAGACCGAGATTCTGCGCGCGGGCGGCGGGCCTTCGCCTTCGCTGGACGAGGTCGCGCGCCTGCTGGGCATCACAGCGCGCACGGTGCAACGCCGCCTCAAAGAGGCCGACACGACGTTTCGAGCGCTGTCGAAGACGGTGCGGATGGACCGCGCAGCCGACCTGGTACAGGCCGGACAGTTGAGCCTGGCCGAGATCGCGTTCGAGGTGGGCTTCTCCGAGCCGAGCACGTTCTGCCGCGCGTTTCGCAAAGCCTTCGGCCAAACGCCCACCGAGTACCGATCAGATCAGGCCCCAGACGCGTGACCCGCCGCAGCCGGCGCAACTGGCGCAACTGGCGCCGATGACCCATCAATTGTCGCCAATGGCCATCTGGGCAGCGCCCTGCGCGCTGTACTCTGGTGCCACTGATGCGCCGAGGAGAGTCGAATGTTCCGTCGATTGGTGATGTTGATTCCCATCTTGCTCTGGGTCGGCTGCGACGACGCCGCCGATTCGAACCCGCCGGACGATCCAGTGATCGGCATGGGCGATGAGTGCGCGGGCGAGGCCATGCGCTGCGCGGGCGACATCGTGCAGGCCTGCGCCGCTGGCGTCTGGGTCGACGCCGCCGCCTGCGCGCCCGACCAGCAATGTGCGGATGGCGTCTGCGTGGGCGAGTGCGTGGCGAATTGCGCCGAGCGCAGCTGCGGCAGTGATGGCTGTGGCGGCACCTGCGGCACCTGCGAAGACCCCGCGACATGCGGCGCCGATGGCCAGTGCGCGTCGCCCGCCGCGGCCTGCGGAGACGATGTCTGCAATGGCGATGAGACCTGCTCAACTTGCGCCGTCGACTGCGGCAACTGCTGCGGCGATGGCGTCTGCGGCGCCGATGAGACCTGCGTGTCTTGCGCGGCCGATTGTGGCTGCACTGATCCCGAAGTGTGCGACGCTGACCGGGCGCAATGCGCGGGCTGCGCGCCGCAATGCGATGGGCGCGCGTGTGGCGACGACGGCTGCGGGGGCAGCTGTGGCGCATGCGGCGACGCGGCATGTGTCGACGGCCTGTGCGCTGTGGAGTGCATGCCGACCTGTGATGGTCGACTGTGTGGAACCGATGGATGCGGCGGCAACTGCGGGGTGTGTAACGACAACCAGGCCTGTGATGCCGCCGGCCAATGTGTGGCCCCGCCCGAGGCGTGCGGCGACGCACAGTGCGGCGACGGCGAAGACTGCAGCACCTGCGCCCAGGACTGCGGCGATTGCTGCGGCGACGGGCGCTGCGCAGCCGTTGAGAACTGCACCGCCTGCGCGGCCGATTGTGCCTGCCCCGACGGCGAGCGGTGCGCCGACGATCGCCGCGCTTGCGTGGCCGTGTGCGTGCCCCAATGTAACGGTCGAAACTGTGGCGACGACGGCTGCGGCGGCGACTGCGGCCAATGCGATGACGCCCAGGCCTGCGACGCGGGCGTCTGCGTCGACATCTGCCAGCCCGACTGCACCGACCGCGCGTGTGGCGGCGACGGCTGCATGGGGCGCTGCGGCGAATGCGACGCCGGCGCGGCCTGCGATGAGGGCGTCTGCGAGGCGGTCTGCCAGCCCAACTGCATGGGTTTGGAGTGCGGCGCCGACGGCTGTGGCGGGGTCTGCGGCGTCTGCGAGGGCGATGAGACCTGCCATCGCGCGGGCGCGTGTCGTCTGCCTTTGGTGATCGACGCGCCCGGCGTTTATCCCCGCGAAGGGAGCCGCGATGAGGGCCGCTTGCTGCTCGCCGAGCGCAGCCTCGTGACGCTGCGGCTCAGTGGCGCGGACGGCGCCTGCACGGGGCTCAATCGCATCATCCTGTACACGCCAGACGACGTCTTCGTCCGGTCCGCCAGAGACACTGAAGACACACCGTGCGCTGCGCTCTCGATGCCCCTGAATGCGGGCGAGTACAAGGTCTTCCTCGAGTTCTTTGAGGTCGACGCGGCATACACGCTGACCGCCGAGTTCGAGCCGATCGATGACACCATCAATGCGCCGGGTGTATATGAGCGTCTGCCGGTGAATGGCGACGACGCGGTGACGATTCAGGTGGCTGAGCCCAGCGTGCTGGCGGTCATCGCCAGCCATCCCGACGCGGTGGTTTGTCCCTACTCAGCGACCCTCGAGTTGACGCAGGGCGGCCAATTGCTGGGCAACGGCGTCAGCCGTCGCGGGGGCAACGGCTGCGGTCGACTTCTCGTTGAGGTGCAACCGGGCGAATACAGCCTTCAACTCTACAACGACGAACCCGACCGCCCCCTCGAGCGCTACTGGCTTCAGATCGCGATGACGCCCATGGGGCCCGCCGAGTTGGACGACGACGCGGTCATCGGTCGCCCGGGCGCGGTGGCGGGCGAGCCTGATGAGATCACCCTCAATATCGCTGGGCCTTCGCTGCTGCGGTTTCGGATCGAAGACGGTCTGGGTCACTGCGTGGCGTATCGATACGGCATTGATCAACCCGACATCTTCAACGATGCCCGGTGCGTCGACTTTGCGCGACAAATGCCGCATCCGGGTGGAGAGGTGACCCTGTTCCTTGACGCCGAGATGGGCCTGGGGCCCTACGTGTTCCTCCTGGACATCGAGCCGATCCCCACCGGCGACGCCTTCTTGCCGCGCTCGCCCATTCTGCGACCCGAAATCGACGGCGACTCCGCCTTCGTGTTCGTCGAAGTGCCGTCCCGGGTCGACTTCACCCTCGAAGGCCTGGGCGCGCCCTGCGACTCGGGCATCAGCCGGACCCAGCATGAGGGCTATGGACCTGGCAACGGGGGCGTGGCCGACGGACCGTGCGCCTGGTCCGCCCTGCTCGACCCGGGCTTGCACGGGTTCAGCTACTCTGCCGCTGAGATGCCGCGCGGCGTGCCGATGGATCGACGCATCACGGTTACGCCGCTGGACGTTGATATTCCGGGCCCTGGCGTCTACGGCCGAGCGCGCGCGCTTGAGCTTGAGAGCACGCCCTTCGTGCTCGACGTCCCGCAAGTCGTGCGCATTACGGCGCTGCGCCGCGACCTTCAAGCCTGCATTGCGTATGACTTCGCGATCGTCTCTGAAGACGGACGGCGCGTCGAGCCGCAGATGAGCGGCTGTCGGGCATTGGTGGCACTGCTGCCCGCGGGCGCGTATCGCTTCGAGCGCCAGGGTGACGCCGCCGACTTTCACTTTGAGTTCGTGGAAACCGTGCAGGGCTCTGCCAGCGTCCTGCGACCCGCGACCGACATTCGCGGCGAGGTGCTGCATCTGTCGGGTCCGCCTGACGCCGTCCTCTACCTCAGCCAGTTCGTCGACGGCGTCTGCCCCCCGATGGGTTCGAGCCCACAGATTACGAACCTCGATGGCGACACGACGGCCTTCGACTGCAGCGTGCCCGGCTTGCGCGACTTGAACGGGCATGCCTTGCTCTGGGAAGCCGGCGCGCGCATCCCCGAGCGATCGTTCGTTATGCGCTGGGACGTGCCTCAACCGGTGCCGTTCGAGGCGCAGTTCGCCGCGGATGCGCCCTTCGAGGTGACGACCGCGGCGGTCGACGCGCCCGGCTTGGTGCTCGTTGAGCAGTCGCCCTGCGGCGACGTGCCCACCATCCGCAACGTGAACGGGCTGCTCGATAGGCGGGGTCAACCCGTCTCTAAGTCGAGCCGATGCGCGACGGCATTCATGGCGGCGCCCGGGCTGTATTCAATGACGCGGCTCAACCCGGATGCCCCGACGACCTGGTCGGTGACTCAGCCTGGCAATCCGCTGGACGTGCCCGAGCAGCGGCCCATGCCCCGAATTGCGTTCGACGGGACGTACGCCGCGCCCATCAACGTAGACCGCGCCGGGCGACTGCATGTTCGCCTGACCCAGAACGGCGGCAACTGCTTTTTGGCAGACCGCTCGTGGACACTCTTCTCGGAAGACGGGCGAGAAGGCCAGCGGGTCAATCAGTGTGAGAAGGTCATCGTGACCGAGGCCGACCAACCCGTTGGCGTCCTCATTGGTCCGCCCGCCGGGGTCATATTCTCGGGCGTGATCTCGACTTGGTGGGAGTGAGGCTAACGCCCGACCTTGACCGTCAGTGACGCCCACTCGCTGCGCCAATTTGCGATCCCGCTCGTCCGCTCTGCGCTCACCGACTTGACCAACCACATCCCCGGCGTCGGCAAATCAAGCGTCACCCTGCCCTGCGCGTCGGTGCGCCCTTCGACGGGCGTCGCCTTCGCCCCCGCGTAGGCCGCGACCCGCGCGTTCACGACCGGCTTGCCGGTGCGCAGCAACGCGAACGTCAGCGTGCCCACGGTCATCGGATCGCTGTGCAGCACCAACTCCAGCGGCATGCCGAGCACCTGGTCGAAGCCGGTTTGGGCGTCGCCCACCCGAATCAGAGCCTTGGCGTTGCGCGCGAAAGCCTCTTTGCCCGGCGCCGCCGACGCCCCCTGAGCCGCGCGCCACGCCAGCACGTTCGTCAGGCCCTCCTCACGCAGGTATGCCTCGAACTTCTCGGGCCCCAGCGTGATCTGCGTCACCGCGCTCTGATAGCCAATGGTGTAATAGCCGGGCTGTTTAGGTGTGAACCGCGCTGCGGGTCGCTGACCGGTGAAGCCCGCGAAGCGCGTCTCGACGCCATCGGGTGCGATGCGCCAGAACTTCACGATGTGCAACGGGTTGAAGGGGTACTCGTCATCGGGCGTGTAGGCGGGGCCGATGCGGATGTGCACGTTGACCGGCTGACTCAGCGCGTCGCCGACCGGCTCGATCCAGAAGTCATGAGCGAGCGCGGACGTGGCGACGAGCGAGAGCAGCAGGGTCAGTACGCGCATTGGATCTCCGGCACGGTTCGCCGGAGTCTACGCGATGCGACGGTCGACCGATCGCATGCCCGCAGCATCAACGCCCGAAGGCAGGCGCCGCCATCTGATCGGCGGTCAGGCCCATCCGCCGCTCG
>JBNMOZ010000465.1:0-5292 GCA_051276005.1 Bradymonadia bacterium
GCTCACCGACCCGCTACGCGCTCGTCATTGGCAATAACGTCGCCGAGGCCCCGCCCGGCGTTGATCTGGCGCCCTTGGCGCATGCCGAGCGCGAAGCCTCTCGGCTGGCGCAAAAGCTCGTCTCACACGGCCAGTTTGCGCCCGAGCGCGTGATCTTGGTCATGGGCGGCACCCGGGCAGACATCTTGGCGGCCGCCGCGAAGCTCGCCGATCAGCACGCCCGCGATCGCGCCGAGGTGGGTGAGCTGCCCACGCTCTTCGCGTTCTTCTTTACGGGCCATGGCCTGTCAAACCAGCTGCTGACGGCCGAGGACGCCCTGAGCGGTGAAGACCTCGCGCAGGTGTTCAAGCGCATGGGCGCCACGTTCACCTTCGGCTTCTTCGACGCTTGCCACAGCGGCAGCTTCGACCATGACACCCTCGTCGCGAAGGGCATCAACGCCACCGCGGGCTTCAACCCCGTCGCCGAGCTGCCCGAAGAGATCATCTCAGCTGAAGGCACCATGTGGCTCGTCTCGAGCCAGCCCGACGAGGTGAGCTACGAAGACAAGGACCTCGGCGGCCTGTTCACCCACTACTTCATCGAGGCCTTCACCCAGGCGCGGCCCGACGGCGTCGGCGTGACCCTCGATGGCATGTGGGAATACGCCCGCCGCCACACCCTGTCGCGGGCCAGCAAGTTCGGTCGCAGCCAGACGCCAGAGAAGCTGGTCAGCAAGCTCAAGACGAGCGGCCCCGTGTACCTGAGCTTCCCGCGGCGTCGCTCGGCGACCCTCGCGTTCGCGGCCGATGTCGAGGGCACCTTCCTGTTGCGCGCGGCCGATGGTGCGCTGGTCGAGAAGATCCTCAAGCCCAAGGGCGCGCCCCTTGAGGTGCCGGTCTTTGCGGGGCAACTGACCGTGAGTGAGCCGGCCGGGCAGGGCGCGCTGCCGTCTGCGATGTGGTCGGTGAACCTGGCCCCGGGCGAGCGACTGACGGTGCGTCCCCGGTCTGCTGATCAGGGGCCACCCCCACCCGGATACGACGATCTGCCGATCCGCGCCAAGGGTGGACGGACCGAAGTGCTGACCCAACGCCGAGTGCAATCGAGCTGGACGCTGAGCGCCGGCTATCGGTTCGACGGCCCGACCAATAACTTCGTCGCCGTCAGCCACCTGGGCGTCCTGCGCCTGACGTACATGCGCGGGCCCTTGTCGGTCAGCTTCGAAGGCGGCTATGGCGGCGCTGGCGATGATCTGGCGAGCTGGTCCTACGCGACCACGGCCCAGCGGCTCGCGGCCGATGTGGGCTATGGGATCGGGTGGCGCTCAAGCCGCCTCGAAGCCATCGCTGGGGTCGGCCTCGACCTGGTGCAGGTCGCCTATGACGACGACGCGACCCGCGACTTGACGGCACCCTTCGTGACCGCCGGCGGCCGGGGCTGGACTGATTTGGGCGATCTTCGTTTGGCGCTGAGCCTCGAACTGGCCGTCCAGCAGAGCGAGGCCATCGCCATCGACGCGACCGAGAGCCTCTGGCGCCTGGGCCCGCGCATGATGACGAGCGCCGGCTACGCCTTCTGACGGGTCCGTAGCGCGGTGCGTGCGGCTGAACTACGCTGCTCGGCGTGCATCCAGAGAACGAGGCCTCATGACAGCACTCTCCCGCACCCTCTTCGCCGTTGCGCTCGCGATGCCAGCGTCTGCTTTGGCGCAAGAGATCGACGTTGAGTTGGGGCTCCGCTTCGAGCAACTCACCCTCGACGGCGACTTTGAGTTCACCTGCAACTGCGACCCCGAAGAAGACCCGGGCTGCGACACCGACCCGAACTTCTGCAGCGAGGCCCGGCTCGATACGCCGCATGACGGCTACTTGGTCGGTGGCTTCGCAGGCGTGCACTTCGGCAGCCCGTTCTGGTCGGTCGGCTTTCGGCTGGCGGCCACCTTCGGCGAGTTCGAGCCCGTCGATGGGGGCGCAAATGCCGAAGGCCAGAGCCTGTTTCACATCACCGGCGAGCTGCCGATCGAGGCGCACCTGCGCCTGCCGGGGACCGAGGTCTTCGCGCAGGTGGCCCCCCGATTCGGCGTCTTGAACCTGGGGCAGGACGATGGCGGCGCCGAGAGCCCCGACACCGCAACCTTCGGCGTCTTGCTGATGGCCGGGGTGCGTTTTGGGGGCGATACGCGCGTCGGCGTCGCGGCGGGGCGGGTCCAGCATTCGTCGATCAGCGGGTGGGCGTATGACGCCTCAGTGCGCTTTCGTGCGCCCGGCAGCGTGCTGCCGCCTGCCGAGGGCGACGTACCTGCCGAGGGCGGCGTGCCTGCCGAGGGCGATGTACCTGCCGAGGGCGACGTGCCCGAGAAGTCCGATCCATTTGCGCCAATTCATGAGGCCACGCCGCCGCCAGGCTGAGTGTCCGCGCTGCGTCACTGCGCGGTTGGCCTCACTGCGCCAGTAAGATCACCACCCGAATCTCGTCGGTCTCAGTCTGGTGCACGCCGATGCCCACCCGCCTGAACTCGGTCGAGAGCAGGCCGCCTTCGGGCTCGAACTGGTCCAACGTGCTCATCTTGCCCACCCACGCCGAGACCTTGCCGGTGATCTTCGCCTTCGCGGCGCGATCGAGGGCATGCCGGGGCGTCGGGCTGCGGCGCTTTGCTTCGCGTTGGGCGATGCGCCGCAGGCCTTTGCGCACCCGCAGGCGCCCCACGCGGGCCTGCTTGCGGGCCGCGTTAAGCTGAGCGCGCAGGGCCTTTCGGGCGGCCGGGATGTCGTCGATGACCGGCGGCGGCGTCGCGAACAGCTGGGTGACGTACCAGTTGGGGCCGCGCTTGGCGACGCCGAACCCAACGTGGCTGAAGCGCCGCGAGAGAATATTTCGGCGGTGCCCCAGGCTGCGCAACAGGCCGGCTTCGGCGTCCCACAGGCTGCGGTTGAGGGCCACGTTCTCGCCGCTCATCGCCGCCTTGAAGCCCGCCGCCTTGATGCGATCGCCGGGCCCGCCCGTCGTCTTGGAGACGTGCCCGACAAACTGCGCCTGCTGCATGTCGTCGCTGTGAGCCTGGGCGATGGCGTCGAGCTCGGCGACGCGCTCGAGGGCCGGCAAGCCGAAGCGGGCCCGGTCTTCGGCGAGCAAGGCGGCGGCGCGCTCGACCGCGGCGGCGCCGGTCAGGTCGGCTTCATCGGGCGGCCAGATGGCGTTCAACTGCGTTGGCAGGGGCGCGTCGACGTAAAAGGTCAATTGTGTCAGAGGGGTCGGGCCGTGCGGGCCGGTCGCGACGAGCTCGGCGACCCACTCGCCGGGGGCGTCGACGGGCAGGTCGGCGTCGAGTCGATTGGGGGTCCGCGCGGGCAGGTCGAAGACGCTCAGATCGGGGCGCATCACGACCCATTGCGGATCTTCGGCGCCCGCCAGAAGTCGCCCGCGCAGCGGGATCGTCTCGTCGGCCGCCCATTGCCGCGCGACCGGGCTCAGCAAGTGGGTGCGGTGGGCGAGCAGCACGGCGATGACGCGCTTTCCGCCGCGCTCGGCTTCACCGATGCCCACCTGCCAGGCGAAGGGGCCGGCGCTGAGATGTTCGGTGATCGCGTCGCTGAGGGCCTTCTCGCCCGCCTGGTTGGTGACGACCACGGCCTGCCGCACGCCCCAGGCGCTCGCGCCGCCCGCGTCGAGCAAGAAGCCCAGCGCGGCGGTGGGCAGCAACGCGCCCTGCTGGGCATAGAACGTCGCGAGCTCTCGCGCCGCCTGTCCGAGCGCGCGGTCGTACTCGGCGCCGGCGCCTGCGACCAGCCGGGCCGTGGCGGCTTCTCCGCGGCGCGGCTCGGCGTAGCGATCGGCCGGCGGCTCGACCAACTCATACTCCAGCGCTGCGCCGGCCCGTGGTGCCGGGGGGCGCAGTGGATCTTCGGCTTGGGGGGTGGACCTGTCGTGGCTCGGCCGCCGCACGTTGGGCGCGGTGGGGGCCTGATCGAAGGGCCGCAGCACCAACACGGCCAGGCCGGTCACGAGCAGCAGTGAGAAGGTGAGGAGCGCGCGCATGTCGACACCGTGCAACCGACGTCATCGGCTGTCTACTCCCGGGCGGCGCGTGGCATGGTGTGGGCGCTTGAATTTGGGGGGATGCATGCGCGATTGGCGTCAGCGGTACGGGGCTTCTGGGCTCGCTTTGGGGCTCGCTTTGGGGCTCATCTTGGGTGCCGGTCTGGTGGCCTGCGATGGCGGCGGTGGCGCGTCGGCGCTCAGCGACGCGGCCACGCCCGACGCGACCGCGCCTGACGGATCATTTCTCGACGGATCAGCCTCTGACGCAGCGATCGCCGACGCCCTGCTCGACGCGGCGCTGCCCGACGCCGCGCCACCGCGCCCGTATCCCGACCCAGGCGCCTGGGAGCCGTGGCGTGGGCCGGGCGGACCGGCCGTCGAGTTCGCCGAAGAGGAGCTGTATCAAAACTGCGCCTTCCTCGATGTGGGGCCCGACGATCGCACCGACCATCGCAACATGGTCACCATGTACGACGGCTACCTGCTCATGCCGTGGTCGCCCGAGTTCGGCCTGACGGGCGGCTTGACGTTCTTCGACATCAGCGATCCGTGCTCACCCAGCGTGGTCGGCCATACGTTCACCGACCAGATGCGCGAGAGCCACACGATCGGCTTCAGCGATCAGGGCGGGCGCTTCGCGGTCACGGCGCATCAGACCGGCCTCACGGTGGGTGGCGTGCTGTTCTGGGATGTCTCCGACCCCACCGACCCACAGGTGATCTCGGCGCTGCCGCTGCCGGGCTTCTTCTACCCAGATTCGTACGCGCGGGTGACGCTGAGCACGTTCTGGCAGGCGCCATATGTCTACGTCGGCGGATCAGACAACGGCGTCTGGATCGTCGACGCGAGCGATCCCTACAACCCTCAGTTCGTCTACCAGCATGTCTTCGAGCCGATCCTGCGGGTCGGGCAGGTGCAGGTGGTGGGCAACCTGCTGGTGGCGACCGCCGCCGAAGGATCCCGCGCGGCCATGCTCGACGTGAGCGATCCCGCGGCGCCTCAGGCCATCCCCGGGGGTGACTTCGAGGCGGTCGACGCCGACGGCGTGGCGCGGGAGTGGTACTTCAGCGCCCTCGCCGGCGGCTACCTGTACCTGATGCGCAAAGAGGGCGGCGGGGGGCTGATCGTCTACGACATCCACGACCCCACCCGCCCCGTGTTCGCCGGCGCCTATCGCAGCGCGCGCAACGGCGGCTACGTCTTCGTCAAAGACAACCTGGCGTTCACCGGCGAGTCGTCGGCCGGCGCCATCTACGACATCAGCGACCTGA
>JBNMOZ010000466.1:0-5271 GCA_051276005.1 Bradymonadia bacterium
AACGAAGCCAAAGCCACGTGACCGACCGGTTTCACGGTCAGTGATCACGCGCGCTTCGCTCACTTCTCCGTACTTCTCGAAAGCAGTACGAAGTTCATTATCACCAGTGGCCCAAGCCAGGCCGCCTACAAACAGTTTCTTCACGGATCTCTCGCTATCTAACGATCTAACGCCATGTTTTGAGCATCGAATCTAGCTGCAACATAGACGCACGTTTGGAGTATATCCCAAGCACAATCAAAGTCCGAGTGGAAATCAGCTGCCCTTGCGCTGATATTCAGATCGCCTCTGCGGACCACAGGAGCCGGTATGTTCAGCGCGCTCGCCCTGCCCTTGTGCGCGATGCAAATTGCCCTGTCGGGCCCGGTCCTCGGCGCGCTTGTTCTGCGCAGCGCTGGAGACTTACCGGTCGACGAGACCACCCAGGTCTTGGACGCCGCCCGGCCCGGGTTCGCGGGTTGCCTTGAGGCCGCGCACGCCCTCGCGCCCCTCGAAGAGACCGGCAGCCTGACGCTGGTGTTGCAGATCGAAGGGGGCGCCGTCGTGCGCGCCGCCACGATCCTGCGCCCTGCACGGGCAGACCTCGCGCGCTGCCTGCGTGAACGCGTCAAGCCGTTGACCTTCGCGATCCTGCCCGAGCGGCATCGGGTGCGGGTCACGGCTGACTGGAGCGCGCCCCCGCCCCCGAACCAGGCCGACTACCCCTATGCGGTCAAGCGCCGCGCGCCGGCAGCGCCCCTCAAAAAGACACCGTGAACTGCAGCGCCGCGTTGAGCCCCAGTCCCAGCGCGTCGGCCACCAGGTCGGCGCCGTCTGCCCGGTCGTCGACGACGTACTCCTTGAGCAGCCCGATCGCCCCCACGATCCCGGTCGCGATCAGCGTCGCTTTGGTCGTCCCCCACTGCGGCCCCCAGCCGGGCTCAGGGCCCTCCAACACCTCGGTGAGCGTAAGCGCCAGGCCGTAGCTGAGCCACAGATGCGCGTGCAAGTCAGGGCGATCGAGCAAGAACCAGTCGGGACCCGGCGGGTCGGCCTGCGCCGGCACAGCCAGGCAACCGATCAAGAACAGCGGCAGCAGTCGAGGCGCATTCATTTCGACGCCCATGGTACACCGACCCGATGCTGATCGCCCTGACCGCCTTGAGCCTCTTGCCGCGCATCGACACCGTCGCCGAGGTCGCCCATGACGTCGGCGTCAGTCCGCTGCGCGGCACGATCGAGCTGCGGCTCGACGTCGAGGTCGTGCGCGCCCCGACCTGGCAGATCGAGATCTTCACGACTGCGCGCACGTTCATCCGTCACAACACCGCGACCGAGTCGCCCGTGCGCATCTCGCCGCGCCAGGTGCACTACCCGGTGGGCATCCGCCTGCGCTGGCCGCGCGCCGACGGGGAGTCGGTCGCGGTCTTCGCATTTCACCAATCAAATCATGATGTTGATACCAATGACCCGGTCCTCAACGAGGAGACCGTCTCGTACGAGATCTACGGCGCGGAGTATCGATGGCCGCAGGTTCGCGTGCACGGGGGCCTGTACTACGATCGAGGCACTCGGGTGTCGGGACGACCGCAGACGCTGCCCTTCGACTACTACCTCTTCGGCGCGACAGTCGACGGTTGGCACCCGGTGGGCCGCCTGGGCTTCGTGGCCGGGCGCATGACCGCGGTCGCCCATCGCAATGCAGACCACACGCCGCAATTCTTGAACATTGACGGGCAGATCGATGGCGGGTTGCGCTGGCAAGGTGAGACGGGCGCGATGCGGGTCTTCTTGCGCGGGCTGCGCGTCGAGGACTACCGGTTCTTGGGCGATGTGCGCCACGCCCTGATGGTGGGGTTCGCGATGGGATCGGGCGACCTCTAGGAGCCTGTAGCGCGCCGCGTGGCTCTATGCGCCACGTCTCCTAGCGGGCTGCAACACCCTGCTTGGTCAACGGCTACTCGGCCTTGGCGACCTTGTTGCCCTTCATCTGATCGTCGAGCAGCGCGTCGCCCACGATGGCGATGCTCTTCTCGTCGAACTCGCCCTCCTTCATGAACTTGGGCACCTGGTAGTTGAGCAGCGCCTTGTCGCCGCCCGCTTGCAAGCTGCACTGCACGGTGATGGCAGCCTTGAAGGCCAAAGGCTTGTTGCCAAACGACATCTTCTTCTCGTGGTAGGTGCAGACCTTGCCATCGAAGCGCACCAGCCCGCGGTTGGTCGAGACGATGTAGCGATCCCCCAGCTTGACGCCTGCGCGGCCCAGGCCGACGTACACGTCGTCGCCGTTGCGGGTGTAGCTGTAGTAGGTCGTCATGCTCGTCTCTTTGATGCCGATGCGGCCCGGCATGTCGAGCTTGAGCGTGCCCAGCTTGGTCTCGCCCTTGGCGGTCGTGATGGTGATCTTGTTGTCTTTGACGTCCCACACATCAGGATCGCCGCCAAACGCAGTCTTGACCTTCCACTTGCCCTGCAGACGGGTCGCCTCGGCGCTCAAATCGAGCCCGGCCCACAAGTCGCCGCCAACCTTCGCCGCGGTCGTCGCCGGCGCCTTCGATGCGGGCGCGGTGCTCTTGGCCCCCGCCTTGTCGCCCGCCGCCGTCGTATCTTTGGCTTTGCCGGTCGCGGGCGCGTCCTTGCCACAGCCGGCGCACAGTCCAAGCGCCAGAACCGCCGAAATCAGCATGCCAAATCGCATCATCATCTCCTCGCGCAAGTGCTCGTTTCGTACCGCGCAGTCGACCGCTCACGCCGCGTATTGGGCAATCAAGGGGTCTCTTCGAGGCGCGGCGCGCATGAGGACATGCTCATTGCGCGGGCACAAGGCCGTTGTCGCCCGAGGGGTGGCTCCAGTATCACTGCATGATGACTGCCGCGGCCTTGCGCCTCTCCCACGTATATCGCGACTTCGGCGCTGTCCAGGCAGTGGGCGACTTGAGCGTCGACGTCGACGCCGGCGCCTTCGTCGCCCTGCTCGGTCCGTCCGGGTGCGGTAAGACGACCATCCTGCGCATGCTCGGCGGCCTCGACCGCCCGACGCGGGGCACCATCGACTTCGATCCGCCCCCTGAGCGCGTCAGCTTCTGCTTTCAGGAGCCGCGCCTGCTGCCGTGGGCGAGCATCCGCGACAACATCGCCCTGCCGCTCGCGCTGCGCGGCGAGGCCAAGGCCGATCGCCGAGCGCGCGCCGACGCGTTGCTGACGCTGGTCGATCTGGAGGGCTTTGGCGATCACCGACCGCATCAGCTCTCGGGCGGTATGCGCATGCGGGCCGCCTTGGCTCGGGCCCTCATCACCGATCCGCAGCTGCTGCTCTTGGACGAGCCGTTTGGCGCCCTCGACGAGATCACCCGCGGGCAACTCGACGACGCCCTGCGCCGTATCTGGGCGGAGCGACGCATGACGGTCGTGCTCGTGACGCACTCTATCGGCGAAGCGGTCTATCTCGCCGAGACGGTGCATGTGCTCGCGCCGCGCCCCGGCCGACTGATCGAGAGCCTGGCCATCCATCTGCCCGAGCGCTGCCGCGCGCTGCGCACGACGCCGGCCTTCACCGGGCTCGTCGCGCAGGCCTTTGGGGCGCTCGAACGCGGAGTGCAGGCATGACGAGGACGCTGCGGTCATGACGATGCTGCGATGATGAAGACGATTGTGCCACCGCTGATCACCGTGCTGATCGGGTTGGCCATCTGGTCGATCGGGGTCCGCGTGACCGGCGTCGCCCCATACCTCTTGCCGGGCCCCGAAGCGGTCGCAGTGGCCCTCGTGCGCGACTGGTCCTTGCTGGGTCCCGCCACGTGGCGAACGGGCGTCGCGACCTTTAGCGGCTTTGGTCTGGCGGCGTTTGGCGGCGTATTCTTCGGCACCCTGCTCGCGTCGTTCAGCTGGCTTCGACGGGGCGTATATCCGCTGACGAACCTGCTTCAGATGGTGCCGCTGGTCGCCGTCGCGCCGCTGTTGACCATCTGGTTTGGCTATGGCGGCGCGGCGGTCACGGCGTCGGCGGCGCTGGTTGCGCTGTTCCCCGTCATCGCCAACACCGTCGACGGCCTGCGCGGGGTCGACCCCACCTTGCGCGAACTCTTCGACGTCTACGGCGCCGGCCGCTGGGACCGCTGGTGGCGGCTCGAGTTGCCCGCCGCGACGCCGGCCATCATCACCGGCCTGCGCATCGCGGCGGGGCTCGCCGTCATCGGCGCGATCGTGGGCGAGTTCGTGAGCGGGTTCGTGGGCGACGACGCCCCGCTCGGCATCGTCATCTTGGCGGGCATCCGCGACGCGCGCACCGACCTGGTCTTCGCCGCCATCGCCTTGAGCGCGGCCGTCGGCTTCGCGTTGTTCGGCCTGGTGTCGACGCTGGGGCATCTCGCGCTACGCCGCTGGCATCCGTCTGCCTCTGAGGAGAGATCATGACCGTGCTTCGACCGATCGCCGTTGCCCTCTTGACGCTGCTGAGCGCCTGCTCCAGCGAGCCTGACTCCAAGGTGTCGGCATCGGGCCTGACACCTGTCCGCGTGCAGCTCAACTGGGTGCCCGAACCCGAATTTGGGGGTCTGTACGCCGCGAAGTTGCAGGGATTCTTCAAAGACGAGGGGCTCGCCGTGACCCTCATCAAGGGCAGCGCCGGCGTGCCGGCTGCCCAGCTCGCCGCCAGCGGCAAGGTGGAGTTCAGCGTCGTCAGCGCCGACCAGGTGATCACGCTGCGCAGCCGAGGGGCGCCGTTGGTGGCGACCTACGCGAGCTTTCAGACGTCGCCGCGCGCGATCCTGGTGCACGCGAACAGCCCGCATAAAGACCTGAAATCATTATGGATGAGTGATGCAAGGATCGCCATGGAGCCGGGCCTGCCCGACACCCGCTGGCTCGACTCCCAGTATCCGGGGGGCAGCCTGAAGAAGGTCGCCGCCAGCGGCGGACTCGCCGGGTTCATGCAAGACAAGTCGCTCGCCCAGGCGGTGTACATCTTCGCCGAGCCCGTCGAACTGAGTCTGCGCAAGATCCCCACCCGCACCTTCAAGGTCGCCGACAGCGGCTACAACCCCTACGCCGTCGTGCTCGCGACGCGCGACGAGTACGTGGCCAAGAACCGCAAGGTCGTCGCGAAGTTCACTCGCGCGCTGCAAAAGGGCTGGGCGCATTACCTGGCGACCCCTCAGCCCACCAACGTCGAGATGGCGAAGCTCAACCCCGCGATGAAGAAAGAGGCAATGGACCTCTCAGCTCGCCTGGCCGATCCGTATGTGCGCGGCGAGGGCAAGCTGGGCGCGATGACCACCGCGCGCTGGCAGACGT
>JBNMOZ010000467.1:0-5262 GCA_051276005.1 Bradymonadia bacterium
GCGGCCTGCGTGAAGGTCTGAATCGGGCCCCGTTCAAGGCTTGGCAATACCTTGCCCACATGTCGTGTCCGCCGCGCATCAAGCACAGCAGGACCCGCTTGGATCGCGCCGTGATCAGGGCGCGGGGATGAGGTCGAACATGTATTGCTTGGAGCGCACGAAGCTCAGCGTGACCCGCTTGTCATGAAAGCCGGGCTTGCGCAGCACCAGATCGCGGGTGATCGACTTGCCCGAACGCGAGATGATGTCGGGCGTCGAGCCCAGCGGCGTGGTCAGGTCCTCGGCCGCATAGATATGCGCGCCGTTGGGGCGGGTGACCAGGTGAACCTGAATGATGCGCGGGGTCGGGGGCGCAGCCTGCGTCGCTGGCGCGCGCCGCCCGCCGTTTGGCCTCGGCCCGGCATCGGTCGCGGTCACAAATGCGGGCAAGCCCCGCGGCTTCTGTCGGCTTACAGGCGTCGCATCGGGCTTGGCGAACCAGAACCACACGGCCAAAAACGTCACCAAGGCCAGCAATGTCAGCAGGGTCGGGCTGGGGCCTGCGCGTCCGATCACCTCATTCAGCGACACTTGGGTCCGGCTCGAATCCGAACGCGTCAGGGTGCTCAAATCGTAGGTGCCCGGTCGCTTCGCAGGCGCAGGCCGGTTGATCTCGATGATGGGCTCGGACGGCCCCGACTCCACCGACGACAGCTCGCGGGTCGACGCGATGGGGATCAGGCTATTGCGCCGCGGGCGCGCCATCGGCGGCGCCATCTCAAGCTCATCGAGCGCCGCACAGAGCGCGTCGCCCGACACAAACCGATCCTTGGGCACCTTGGTAAACATGCGAAACAGGATCGCTTCGAAGTGGTGATCGATGTCGTGGATCCCGTGTTCGCTCAGCGGTGCCGGCGACATCTGGATGTGCTGCAACACGACCGCGAGCGCGGTCTCGCCGCGGAAAGGCGGCGCCCCGACGAGCATCTCGTAGGCGACGATGCCCAGCGAATACAGGTCGGTCGTCTGATCGGGCGGCGTGCCTCCCTGTGCCTGTTCGGGCGCCATATATTCGGGCGTACCGAACACCACGCCGGCCTTGGTCAGCGATGTGTCCTCGACCTGTCGTTTGACGATGCCGAAGTCCATGATCGTCACGTGCCCGTCGGCCCCGATCATAATGTTGGACGGCTTGATATCGCGATGAATGAGCCCGCGTTGATGGGCGTGGCCCAGGCCATGCGCGACCTGGCGCAGGACGTCGATCACCGTGTGTGGCGCGAAGAACGGTCCCCCCCGATCGCGCATGAGCACGAGCTCCTGGGCGACCGTACGGCCGCCCAAAAACTTCATCGCGAAGTAGTGCGTTTCTCCCTGATGGCCGATGGAGTAAACGGTGACCACATTGGGGTGATCGAGCGATGCCATCGCTTGCGCTTCGCGCTTGAAACGCTCAACCACGTCGATGTTGACGTTGAAATGCGGCGGCAGCGCCTTGATGGCGACCGTACGATCGAGCGTGAGGTCGTGGGCGCGGTAGACGACGCCCATCCCGCCGCGCTCAACCTCTTCGAGGATCTGGTACTTGCCCTCAAGGACGATGCCTGGCAGCAGCGGAGACGGATAGTCGTTCTTCGTCGACGCTCGAAGCGGCGGCTCCTCTGGGGTCAAGGTCACCCCGCACTGCCGACAAAATCGCGCCTGCTGATCAACCGCGCAGTCGCAATGGGGGCAGTGAGCCAAGGAAACTCCTGGGAGGCCATCGAAATGACTCAATTAAACGAAGCTGTGCGCACGCAGGCCGATGAGTATATGCCCGCGGGTTCAACCCGGCAATGCAACAGATTGACCCATTGTGGCGCACCGGGGAGAGCCGAGCCGCTTCGGCCGGTATTGACAGGCCGATGACCGCGAATCAGGCTCAGGGCATGGTCCTGCTCATCTGCATTCTCAAAAACTATCGTCAGGTCGAAGAGCTTCTGCTCGGCTTCCTGGATCTCGACATCACGGGCGCCACGGTCGTGGACGCGCGCGGCATGGGGCAGCTGCTGATTCAAGAGCACCCGTTGTTCGTTGGGACCCGCGACCTGTTTCCAGGCGCCGCGGGCGACTCGCATTTAGTCTTCAGCGTGACATCCGCTGCGCGAGCCCAATTAGGCCTCGCGCTGCTGGAGCGCATCACCGGCCCGCTCGCGCGCGGTGGTTCAGGCGTCGCATTCACTGTGCCCATCGGCCAAACCGCCGGGCTCGCGTCGCCGCTCAAATAGGGTCTTTCAAAGTCGCGGTGCGCAGTCCCGGGGCAGGTCTCAGCGACGGCGGTGGTTACGCTGCGCGTTGGGTGATGTATACCTCCCGGCAATCGATCCGAGTCGAAAGGCCACGCGCATGGGCAAAACCTTCTACGTCTTTTCCTTGCTCAGCGCCGCCGGCGTGTGGGTCTCGCAGATGCTCGTCGATGTACACATCGGCGCCGTGCATACCGGCGCGGGCGATCGCGGCATCTGCGCGGCTTCAAGCGCGTTCTCGTGCTCCGAGGTCGCCACCAGCTGGATGAGCAACATCGGCGGCCTGCCCGTCGCGTCGCTGGGCATGGCTTGGTACGTCGTCTTGCTCATCTTGGTAGGCATCTGGCGCTTCGCCCCAAAGAAGCTGCCGCGCGTGGCCGACGTCATCTTCTTTGCGACATTGCTCGGCGTCCTCTACTCGGCGTTCCTCGGCATCGGCGGCAAGCTCGTCGTCGGTAAATGGTGCCCCCTGTGCATCGGGCTCTACGCGATCAACCTGGGGCTGTTCGCCGCCGCATGGGTCGCCCTGCCGGACGGACCCAAGGCCGCATTCGGTCGTATCTTCAAGGTGTTCACCACCCGCGCCTTCTGGGTCGCCGCGGTGTTGATGGGCGTCGCCACCGTCGGCGCCCAGACGATGTATGTCGCCCAGGCTCGCGGCGCGATCGCGCGTTACAAAGAGATGCAGGCGAAGCTGGGCCTCGCCCCGCCCGAGCATAAAGAAGTGCTGGTCGGCAACGCGGCGGGCAAGGGCCCCGAAGACGCCCGGGTGGTCATCGTCGAATACAGCGACTTCGAGTGCCCGTTCTGTGGCCGACTCGCCCGCGGCCTGGCCGAAGCCGCCAAGGCTCGCCCCGACCTCTTCCGCTATCATTTCAAGCACTACCCGATGGACAACGCCTGCAACCCGAACATCACCCGCAAGTTCCATGAGGACGCCTGCACGGCTGCCAAAGCGGCCGTCTGCGCGCAGAATCAAGGCCGCTTCTGGGAAATGCACGACCAGATGTTCGCCAACCGCACGCGCCTGAAGGGCGAAGACCTGATCGGCTACGCCGCCCAACTGGGCATCGACGTGGAGCGCTTCGTCGCCTGTGTCGACGATCCCGAGACGCTGGCGCGCATTCAGGCCGACATCGCCGAGGCGAAGGCGCTGGGCGTGGGCGGCACCCCGACGTTCTTCGTCAACGGCTGGAAGCAGGTCGGCACGCGCAAAGCCGACGAGATCATCGGGCTGGCCGAAGCGGCCAAGCGAGACGCTGAGAAGGCAGGGAAGGCAAAGAAGTGACGTCGGTCGTGACGGCTGGCCTCGGCCGCGTCGGAATCGCGCTCTCTTCGTCCTACTTCGGCTTCTTCGGCCACACCGGCTTCATGAACGCCGCCTTCGCCGCGGGCATCGAACCGGTGGCCATCTCGGGCGCGTCGGCGGGCGCGATGGTCGCCGCCTTCTCGGGCGTTGACGGTGGCCTCGAGACCTTCACCGCCCTCATCTGCGGTCTCAAGCGCCGCGACTTCTGGGATCCGGGCGTGACCCGCAAGGGCCCGTTTGGCGTGCTCAAAGGCGGCCGTTTTTTGCGCCTGCTCGAGAACAATCTGCCGGTCGCGACCTTCGAGGAGTGCACCCGCCCGGTCATCACCATCAGCACCAACCTGGCCCGGCGTTGCCGCCACGTCGACACGACCGGCCCCTTGGCGCCCGCGGTCATGGCCAGCTGCGCGCTGCCCATGATGTTCCATGCCGTGATGCGTGACGGCGAGCCGCATGTCGACGGCGGCCTGCTCGACAAGGTGCCCTTGCGCGCGCTGATCGAGCGCCATCGCGTCGACACGGTGCTGGTGCACCTGCTGCCGTCGGCGAGCCTGCACGGCCCGTTTCCGCGAAACCCGCTGGGCTTCCTCAACGCCGCGCTCGATCTGGCCCGGCAAGACAACTTCGAGCAGCAACTCGCTTGGGCCGAAGCCAAGGGCGTACGCGTGATCGTCGTCGAGCAGACCCTGACCCGGCTGGGGCCGTTTCGTCTCAAGTACGGACGAAGCGTCATCGAATCCGCGCAAAGCGGAGCACAAGAGGCGTTGGCCGGGCTGGTATAGTCGGCCCCATGAAACGTCATGACGCGGCTCGCGCCGATCTGCTCGCCTACGCCGACGCCCGCCCGAAGAACACCTTCGACGCCGACACCCATCTGCACGCCGTCCTGCGCCACCATTTGGGCGCCGCCGCGTTCGAGGCCGAAGCCCCCGGTTGGCAGAGCTTCGGGGCCGAATGCGCGACCGTGATCGACGACTGGGTGCGCGAGACCAATCGCGACGAGCACCTGCCCCGCCTGCGCCGCTTCGATGGCTTCGGTCAGCGCACCGAAGAGGTGGTCTTTCACCCGCAGTACTTCGACATCGGCGCCCGCGTCTATCGCACCGGTGTGATGCAACGCTACGCGACGGTCGGCGACGAGACCGCCCAGTTGGTCTACGCCTACCTGTTCGGGACCAACGGCGAGGGCGGGCATCTGTGTCCGCTGGCCTGCACCGCCGGGCTCATCAAGATCCTGCAGCAGGTCGCGCCGCCGGCCGTGGCCAATCGATTCCTGCCTGGCTTGCTGCATCTGGATCGCAATGATCCCGCCCACTTCCATGGCGCCCAGTTTCTCACCGAGATCCAGGGCGGATCCGACGTCGGGGCCAACGCCTGCGTCGCCAAGCCGGCCGATGACGGCACCTGGCGCATCTACGGCGAGAAGTGGTTCTGCTCGGTCATCGACGCGGATCTGTACCTGATGTCGGCCCGACCCGAGGGCGCGCCCGATGGCACCCGCGGCCTGTCGGCGTTCGTCGTGCCCCGCCTGCTGGACGACGGATCAGCCAACCAGGTGCGCGTGCGGCGCCTCAAGTACAAGCTGGGCACCCGCAGCATGGCCAGCGGCGAGGCCGACTTCGACGGCGCGGTGGCGTATCCGGTGGCGGTGGAGGGCGGCTTCAAGCCGCTCGTTGAGATCGTGCTCAA
>JBNMOZ010000468.1:0-5254 GCA_051276005.1 Bradymonadia bacterium
CAACGACTTTCATATGGGCACCGCGGCCGAGCTGTGCGCCAGCGAGCACAACCACTCGCGTGAGGACCAGGACGCCTTCGCCAAGGCCAGCTATGAGAAGGCCCTGGCGGCGCAGGCCACCGGCGCGTTCCAGGCCGAGATCGTGCCCGTCGAGGTCCCGCAGCGGCGCAAAGACCCGATCATCGTCGACAGTGACGAAGAGCCCGGCCGCGGCCGGCTCGACAAGTTCGCCAAGCTGCGCGGCGCCTTCCAAAAGGACGGCACCGTGACCGCCGCCAACGCGTCGAGCATCAACGACGGCGCGGCCGCGGTGGTCGTGGCCTCGAAGGCCTACGCCATCGAGCACGGCCTGCCGATCCTGGCGACCATCAAACAGGTCAGCCAGCACGCTCAGGCGCCGGAGTGGTTCAGCACCGCGCCCGCCTACGCGATCCAGAAGGCGCTGGCCAAGGCCGAGTTGACGCCGAACGACATCGACGTGTACGAGGTCAACGAGGCGTTCTCGGTGGTCTCGCTCGCCTGCAACCAGATCGCTGAGCTGCCGGCCGAGCGCGTCAACGTCAACGGCGGCGCGGTGGCCCTCGGTCACCCGATCGGCGCCAGCGGCTGCCGCATCTTCATCACGCTGCTGTATGCCATGCAGGCCCGAGGCGCCAAGCGCGGCCTGGCGAGCTTGT
The DNA here is from genome assembly GCA_051276005.1 of Bradymonadia bacterium. Classification (GTDB taxonomy): domain Bacteria; phylum Myxococcota_A; class Bradymonadia; order UBA7976; family UBA1532; genus JBNMOZ01. The sequence continues at coordinate 678 of JBNMOZ010000468.1, forward strand.
GCATCGGCGGCGGCGAGGCCGTGGCGGTCATCGTCGAGCGGGAGGCGAACTGATGAGCATCGCCGATACAAGTAAGATCGAGAACATCGGGATCGTCGGTGCCGGTCAGATGGGCGCGGGCATCGCCAACGTCGCGGCCGCCAAGGGCCTCAACGTGTTGCTCGCCGACATCGATCTCGCGGCCGCCCAGAAGGGCATCGCGGGCATCATCACCCGCTATGATCGCGCGGTCACCAAGGGTCGCATGACCCAAGAAGAGCGGGACGCCGCGGCCGGCCGCTTGACCGCGGTCGACGGCATCAAGGGCCTGGTCGACGCCGACTTCGTGATCGAGGCCGCCACCGAGAACGAAGGCCTCAAGACCAAGATCTTCGGCCAGCTCGACGGCATCTGCCGCGCCGGCGTGATCTTGGCGACCAACACCTCGTCGATCCCGATCACGCGCATCGCGGCGGCCACCAACCGCCCCGAGCTGGTCATCGGCATGCACTTCATGAACCCCGTGCCGGTCATGAAGCTCGTCGAGATCATCCGCGGCATCGCGACGACCGACGCCGTCTACGTCGCCACCAAGGCCCTCGCCGAGCAGCTGGGCAAGACCACAGTGGTCTCGCGCGACATGCCGGGCTTCATCATCAATCGCATCTTGATGCCGATGATCAACGAGGCCGTCGTGGTGCTCTATGAGGGCATCGGCACGGTCGAAGACATCGACGCCGGCATGAAGCTGGGCACCAACCAGCCGATGGGGCCGCTGACGCTCGCCGACTTCATCGGGCTCGACACGTGCCTGGCGATCATGGAGGTGCTCCACCAGGGCACCGGCGACAGCAAGTACCGCCCGTGTCCGCTGCTGCGGCAGTATGTTGACGCCGGCTGGCTGGGTCGCAAGTCCGGGCGCGGCTTCTACGACTACTCGAAGGGCAAGTGAACGTGACCGAGAACACCGACGTGGTCCTGCTCGAGAAAAACGGCGCCGTCGCGACGATCACCATCAACCGGCCCGCCGCCCTCAACGCGCTCAACAGCGCCGTGCTCAGCGGGCTCGAGTTGGCCATCGACAGCCTGGCAGCCGACCGTGGCGTGCGAGTGGTCGTGGTGACCGGCACCGGCAAGGCCTTCGTGGCCGGCGCCGACATCTCGCAGATGCGCGACCTTGATCCCAACGGCGCGCGCGCCTTCGCGGCGCTGGGTCATCGCGTCTTCGACAAGCTGGCGGGCCTGCGGGCCATCGTCATCGCGGCGGTCAACGGCTTCGCCCTGGGCGGAGGCTGCGAGCTGAGCCTGGCCTGCGACCTGGTCTACGCCAGCGCCAAGGCCCGCTTCGGCCAGCCCGAGGTCAACCTGGGCCTGATGCCTGGCTTCGGCGGCACCCAGCGCCTCGCTCGTCGCGTGGGCGCCATGCGCGCGCTGGAGCTGACGACGACGGCCCGCTTGGTCCGAGCCGACGAGGCCAAGACCATCGGCCTGTGCCTCGACGTCTTCGCGCCCGAAGAGCTGATGGAGAAGGTGCAAGGCATCGCCGCCGGCATCGCCAGCAAGGGCCCGATCGCGGTGCGCGCTTGCAAGGGCGTACAGAGGCTCGGCCTCGAAGCGCCGCTCGCCACGGGCAACGGCTTCGAGCAGGACGCCTTCGCGCTGCTCTTCGCCTCCACCGACGCCAAAGAGGGCATGTCGGCCTTCCTCGAAAAGCGCGCCGCCGCCTTCACGGATAACTGACATGACCCAGATGACCGCCCTGCAGGCCGAGGCCCTGGCCACCGACATCGCCCGCGATGAGATCGCCCCCGCCGCGGGTGAGTGGGCGGCCGGACACGTGTTCCCCACCCAAGTGCTGCGCGGCTTCGGCGCGCGCGGCCTGTTCGGGGTCAACATCGATCCCGCGTTTGGCGGGCTGGGCGCTGGCGCCGAGGGCTATGTGCGCGTCGTGCGCCGTCTGGCCGCGGCAGACGCCGGCACGACGGTCGCGATGATGGTCACCAATATGGTCGCCGAGGCGATCGCCGCGTATGGCGATGATGCCCAGAAGGACACCGTCCTGCGGCGCATTCAGAGTGGCGACTACGCCGCGGGGGGCTTCAGCCTCAGCGAGCCCGGATCGGGCAGCGACGCGGCCAGCCTGACCACGACGGCCATCCGCGACGGCGACGACGGCGACTACGTGCTCAACGGCACCAAGGCCTGGGTCACCAGCGGTGGCCACGCGGGCGTCTATCTGGTGATGGCGCGCACCGATCCCAATGAGCGCTCCCGCGGCATCAGCGCGTTCCTCATCGACGCCGACACCGACGGCATCCAAGCCGCCAAGCCCGAAGAGAAGATGGGCCTGCGCTCGTCGACGACCACCCAGCTGATCCTCGAGAGCTGTCGCGTCCCCGCGACGCGCCGACTCGGGCCCGAGGGCATCGGCTTTCGCATCGCCATGTCGTCGTTGGACGGCGGCCGCATTGGCGTGAGCGCCCAGGCGATCGGCATCGCGATGGCGGCTCAGGAGGTCGCGATGGCCGCCGACGTCGATCACACGCCGCTCATGGACAGCGAGGCCGAGATTCGCGCCGGGTGGGCGCTCTGCCTGCGGGCCGCGCGCCTCAAAGATGCGGGCAAGTCGTTCACTCGTCAGGCCGCGATGTCGAAGCTGTTCTGCAGCGAGATGGCGTATCGCGTCTGCCGCCGCGCGCTGGCGGCCTTGGGGCCCGCGGGGCAGACCGGACCCGTCGCGCGCTATGCGCGAGACACCCGCGTCAACCGCATCTACGAGGGCACCAGCGAGGTGCAGCGCATCGTGGTCGCGCGCGAAATCCTCAAGTCGGTCGCTTGATGTTCGACGCCCTGCCAGAGCATGTCCGAATCTACGAGGTTGGTCCCCGCGACGGCCTGCAAAATGAGAAGGCCGTGGTGCCCACCGAGGGCAAGGTGCGGCTCATCGAGGCGCTGACCGACGCTGGGCTTGAGCGTATCGAGATCACCAGCTTCGTCAACCCGCGCTGGATCCCGCCGTTGGCCGACGGCGACTTCGTGGCCGACGCGTTCAAAGACACCGACGCCGCCGAGCGCTACACCGCGCTGGTGCCCAACCTGCGCGGGCTCGATCGGGCGTTCGCGGGCAATCTGCGCGAGGTGGCGGTCTTCATGTCTGCCAGCGAGATGCACAACAAACGCAACATCAACAAGACCCGCGCCGAGACCTATCCCAAGTTCGAGCCCGTCTTTGAACGCTGCGCAGCCGCTGGCGTGCCGGTGCGTGCTTACGTCAGCGTCGCCTGGGGCTGCCCGTATGAAGGCGTGGTCGATCCGGCCGAGGTCGCCGACGTTGCGGCGCGGCTGGTCGACATGGGCGCCTACGAGATCAGCCTGGGCGACACCATCGGCGTCGGCACGCCTCTGCAGACCCGCAGGGTGCTCGAGGCCGTCGCGGCCAAGGTGCCCATCGACCGCATCGCGATGCACATGCACGACACCCGCGGCACCGCGCTGGCCAACTGCCTGGTCGGCTTGGAGATGGGCGTGACCACCTTCGACGCCAGCGTGGGTGGCCTGGGCGGCTGCCCGTACGCGCCCGGCGCCAGCGGCAACCTGGCCACCGAAGACCTCGTCTACATGCTGCACGGCATGGGCATTTCGACGGGCGTCAACTTAGACAAGCTCGTTGACGCCGGCATGATCGCGCGCGATCTGTTGGGGCGCACGTTGCCCGGACGCAGCCTCGCCGCGCTGATCGCCGAGCGCGAGCAATCTGGCGCTGCCTGATCGAACATGTTGTCATTTCTGACATCCCTGGCCGCGCTGGTGCCCCCGATGACGGGCGCCAGCGCCACCCAAGCGGCACCCTGATCGTCTGCTGAGAGGTGCGCATGTCGTCCGTGTCTCTGGTCGCGCTCATCGTCGCCGAATACGATCCCGCCATCCGCTTCTTCGTCGACGTTCTCGGCTTCGTGCTGACCACCGATGAGCCGTCGCTCACCGACGACGGGCGCCCCAAACGCTGGGTGGTGGTGACGCCACCGGGCGGGGGCGGCGGCATCCTGATCGCCCAGGCCGATGGTCGCGAGCAGCGCGCCATCGTCGGCAATCAGTTCGCCGGTCGCGTTGGCTTCTTCCTGCGGGTCGACGACTTCGAGGCGCGCTACGCGATCATGCACGCGGCGGGCGTCACCTTCGCTTCGGTGCCGCGCGATGAGCCCTATGGCCGCGTCGTTGTCTTTGAGGACTGCGTCGGCAACCGCTGGGATCTGTTGGGGCCGACCCCGCGAGACCGAGCGGCGGGCGCATGATGTTCTTGCCCTGTCCGCGCGCCCGTGCGAACTCCGGGTGATGACGCCGCTCGCCGATGCTTGGCAGGCCATCGCTGATCGGCCTTTTGCCGAGCTCGAGGCCTTCATTCTACGCACCGCCTCTGATGGCGACGCGGCGGGGCTCTTGCCTTTGCTGGCGCAGATGCCCGATCGCGAGCCGTTGGCGACCGCGATTCGCGCGCTGCAGGCGGCCGATCGACTCGAAGACGGCGACGTTCAGGCGGCGACGTTGGCGGCCCTGCGCAGCCTCGACGCGGCGGGGCTGGCGCGGGTGCTCGATGACGC
>JBNMOZ010000469.1:0-5240 GCA_051276005.1 Bradymonadia bacterium
CGAAGACCGGCACTGCCCCGGCCAGCAGCGGTGCTCTGCGCAACGCACCTGCATCGAATGCGACGGCGACGCGGAGTGCCCGGGCGGCGTCTGTATCGGCAACGAATGCACCGAGTGCCGGGTCAACGCCGACTGCGACGGCGACGCGGCGCGTCCGCTCTGCGATCCCGCGAGCAATCGCTGCGTCGACCGCATCGACGTGTGCCAGCGCGACGCGGACTGCGGGCAAGGGCGTGGCTGCGACGAGCCGAACAACCGCTGCTACAACCTCGACGGCACCTGCGTCGACGACGCGGGCTGCCGGCCCGAGCATGCCTGCAACTTCTTCCTGGAGGCCTGCACCGGCTGCGGCGAAGAGGGCCGCGATCCGTTCACGGTGTGTCCGGGCGACTTGTTCTGCTTCGTCGACGTATGCGTGGTGCCGTAGTCGCCATCCTGATTGGGCTACTCAAGCTCGACCCAGTGCGGTAGGCAGAGGCCGACGAGCGAGGTGATCCCATGTCAGACGCTGAAGATCTCATCGAGGGCCTGCGCAACAAGCTGCCGCGGGCCGGACGAATTACATGGATTGGGCTGCGGCCCGATCGAACCACGCCGATGCAGTCCGTTTCGTCGGTCGAGGTGGCCCTGAAGGGTGGCTTGGTGGGCGATCGGTACGGCGCCAAGAACGGCCGCCGCGCGGTCAGCTTCATCGACGCGGATCACGTGCCGCTCATCGCCAAGCGCATGGGCATTGAGTCGCTACAGCCAGCGACCTTGAGGCGCAACATCGTGGTCGAGGGCATCAACCTGCTCGCCTTGAAGGGCACGCGCTTTCGGGTGGGCGAGGTGCTCTTCGAATATACAGTTCAGGCGCACCCCTGCTCGAAGATGGAGAAGGCGCTGGGGCCGGGCGGATGGAACGCCATGCGCGGGCACGGCGGGATCCTTGGCCGGGTGATCGAGGCGGGTACGATGCGGGTGGGCGACGCGGTCGTGTTCGAGGGGCTCTGCGAGAGTTAGCGCCGCGCTTGCGCTCCCAGACCTCGCCAGGCAGACCGTGGATAGCCTTCACAACCTGGGCGGATTCGCCGAAGACGCAGTTCATGGATTTGGCGTGCGCTACGCTTCATCAACCTCGCCGCGCGACTCGACCTAACCCTCGGCGCCCAACTCCAAGAGCTCCGCAGCGTTCGCCTTGGTCGTCTCGGTGATCTGCGCCCCGCCCAGCATGCGCGCCAGCTCTTCGACGCGGCCTTCATCATCGAGTGGCTCAACCGTGCTGTGGGTACGGTCTTCAGAGTGGGTCTTCGCCACCAGCAGGTGATGATCGCCCAGCGCCGCGATTTGGGGCAGGTGGGTGATGCACAGCGCTTGGCGGTCGCCACTGACGGCCTTGAGCTTGCGCCCGATCGCCTCGGCGGTGGCCCCACCGACGCCCGTATCGACCTCGTCGAAGATGTAGGTGAGCACCGGATCGCGCGCCGCGATCATACGCTTGACGGCCAGCATCAAGCGCGACAGCTCGCCGCCCGAGGCGATGCGGTGCAGCGGCGCCAACGGCTCGCCGCGGTTGGCCGACATGAGCAGGCTCGCTTTATCGGCGCCCTTGGGCCCCACGAGGCGCCCGGTGACGGCCACGCCCGACTTCACTGCCGTCAGCGTCATCGCGATCTGGGCGCCGCCCATCGACAGGTCGGCCAGCTCGGCCTCCACGTCGGCTGCGAAATGCGTCGCGGCGTCTTGTCGGGCCGCGGTGAGCACATCGGCTGTCTTCGCCAACGCCGCGGCCAAGTCTACCCGGTCAGTCCGCAACCGGGCGATCTGGTCGTCGGCGCCGTCGAGGGTGTCCCACTCGGTAGACAGGGCGTCGCGGCGGGCGATGACCTCGGCGAGCGTCGAGCCGTGCTTCTGGCGCAGCCGACCGAACAGGGCGAGGCGCGTCTCGACCTCTTCGAGGCGCTCGGGCGAGTCGGACAGGTCGCGGCCGAAGGCGCCCAATGTATGCGCGGCGTCTTCAGCGACGGCGAGCGCCGACGCCAGCTCCTCAACGATGGGCGCCAGATCGGGCGCCACCTCGGCCAGCGTCTTGGCCGCCTCAAGCCCACGCGCCAGGCGCTCGGTGGCTGCGCCGCGCGCGGCATATAGCTCTTGATGGGCGGTGCTGGCGGCGTCGCGCAGCTTGGAGACGTTCGACAACATCGACGCCTCGGCCTCGAGCAGGTCCTCTTCGTCGGTGTCGCCGAGGTCGGCCGCTTCGAGCTCGTCGAGCATGAAGCGCAAGTAGTCGGCGCGCTCGGCCCGTTGCCGCTGGGCCGCCTGCAACTCATCGATGCGCGCGTCGATGACCGCCACGCCGTCGTATGCGATCTTCACCATGTCGCGCAGATCGATGAGGCCGCCGACCCGATCGAGCAGGTCGAGGTGCACGTCGGCATGCAGCAGGCTGTGGTGGGCGTGCTGGCCCGAGATGTCGACCAGGCCGCTCGTGATCCGCGCCAACTCGGCCAGCTTCACCAGCCCGCCGTTGACATAGATACGGTGCCGCCCCGATCGCATGATCAGGCGGCGCACGATCAGAGTGTCGCCATCCTTGAGGCCCGCCGCGTCCAGCCGGGCGAGCACCTCGGGGGCGGTGGCGACATTGAACTGGGCCTGCACCTGGGCCTGATCGGCGCCTGAGCGCACCAGATCGGTGCGCGCGCGCTCGCCGAGCACCAGCCCCAGCGCGCGGATGAGGATCGACTTGCCGGCGCCGGTCTCACCGGTGATCACTGTCAGCCCGCGTTCGAACGCCAGATCGAGGCGGTCGATGATGGCGAGATCGCGAATAGAGAGGGCTTCGAGCATGCGCCTTGATTGCCATAGCTGGGCGCGCGACGCAATCCGTCCGGGCGTGATACACCGTCGCTATGCGTGAATCCCTGCCGTTCGATCCGACCGCCGTCGTCGCCGCCGAGTTGTCCCTCGACCCCCGGGGCGTGGCCGCCGTGCTCGCCCTGCTCGCGGAGGGGGGCACCGTGCCGTTCATCGCGCGCTATCGCAAAGAACAGACGGGCGGCCTCGACGAGGTGCAAATTCGAGCCATCCGCGACATCGCAGGCCAGCGTATCGAGCTGGAGTCACGCCGCGCGACGGTGCTGCAAACGATTGAGTCGCAGGGCAAATTGACGCCCGCGCTCAGGGCGAAGATCTTGGCTTGCAAGGTGCGCAGCGCCCTCGAAGATCTCTACCTGCCGTATCGGCCGAAGCGCCGCACGCGGGCCACGATGGCGCGGGAACGCGGGCTGCAGCCGCTGGCCGAGAGCATCCTGCGCCAGGGCCGAGATGGGCAGCCGCGCCGCGCCGCAAAGGACTTCCTGGGGGCCGAGGTCGCCGACATTGACGCCGCCTTGGCCGGCGCCCGCGACATCGCAGCCGAGGCGATCGCCGAGCAGGCCGACGTGCGCGTCGAGGCCCGCACGGCGTTGCGCAAGTTCGGGAGCTTCACGTCGAAAGCGACCAAGGACGCCAAGGCCCAACGCACCGCGTTCGAGCAGTACTACGACTTCGAAGAGCGCGCCGAGCGCATGCCGAGCCACCGCTATTTGGCGCTCATGCGCGGCGAGCGTGAGGGCCTGCTGCGGGTCAAGCTCGCCCACGAGGCCGACCGCCTCTTGCCTCGAATCGCCCGCATGATCGGGGTCGATCGGCGCTCGCCCTGGGCCGAGCAGATGGAGTTGGCGCTGGCCGACAGCTACAAGCGGCTGCTCGCGCCGGCTGCCGAGAAGGCGATCCGCGCCGATCTCAAAGAGCGGGCCGACGCCGACGCCGTGCGGGTCTTCGCCAACAACCTCGGCGACCTGCTGCTGGCGCCGCCGCTGGGGCCCAAGCGCGTGCTCGGCGTCGATCCGGGCCTGCGCACGGGCTGCAAATGCGCGGTGGTCGAGTCGACGGGGCGCTTCCTCGCCTATGAGACGGTCTTCTTGCAGCACAAATCTTCTGGCGGGGGCGCGCGCGGCGAAGCGGCTCTGCGAACGCTGATCGAACGCCACCGACCGTTCGCCATCGCGGTCGGTAACGGCACGGGCGGGCGTGAGGCCCTCGACGCCTGCCGCAAGGTCGTCGAGGCGCTCGGCAGCGACGCGTTGTGCATCGAGGTCAACGAGTCGGGGGCCAGCATCTACAGCGCGTCCGACGTGGCGCGCGCAGAGTTTCCCGACCTCGACCTGACCGTGCGCGGCGCCATCAGCATCGCCCGTCGGCTGCAAGACCCCCTGGCCGAGCTGGTCAAGATCGAGCCGAAGTCGATCGGGGTTGGGCAATACCAGCACGACATCCCGCCGGCGCTGCTCGACCAGGGCCTGGCCGAGGTCGTCGAGAGCTGCGTCAACCGCGTGGGCGTCGACTTAGAGACGGCGAGCGCGCCGCTGCTGGCGCGGGTCGCCGGCATCGGGCCCACGCTGGCGCAGCGCATCGTGGCGCATCGCGAGCAGACCGGTGCGTTCGCGAGTCGGGCGGCGCTGCTCAAGGTGAAGGGGCTGGGGCCCAAGACCTATGAGCAGGCGGCGGGCTTCTTGAGGCTGGCCAACGGGCACCCGCTCGACGCCTCTGGGGTGCACCCTGAGCGGTACTCGCTGGTGGAGCGCATCGCGCGCGATTTGGGCGTCTCGCTGGTCGATTTGGTGGGCGACGCGACCCTCGGCGATCGCATTGATCTGATGCGCTACGTCAGTGATGACGTGGGGTTGCCGACCCTGCGCGACATCCTCACCGAGCTCGAGCGCCCCGGCCGCGATCCCCGCGCCGCGTTCGAGGCGCCGGCTTGGCGCGACGACGTGCGCGAGATCAGCGATCTGCAGGTGGGCATGACCCTGGAGGGGCAGGTGACCAACGTCACCCACTTTGGCGCCTTCGTCGACCTGGGGGTGCACCAGGACGGTCTGGTGCACGTCTCCAAGCTCAGCGACACCTTCGTCTCGGACCCGCATCAAGCGGTGCGGACGGGCCAGCGCATTCAGGTGATGGTGTTGGGGATCGATCGCGACCGCAAGCGCATCTCGTTGACCGCGCGGCCGAGCGACCTGGGGTAGGGGGCATGCTGAACGGGGGCTGAGCACCGGCTGATCAGGGCTCGATCACACAGCGGCTCAGGAGCCGATCAGTAGCTAACGGCGGGCTCCATGTCCTTGGCCTGGTCGATCCAGCCCTGAACCTTGGCCTCGGTGACCGAGCCCTTGGTCAACTGACGCTCCGCGTTGACCTCGGTCATCTTCTCGGCG
>JBNMOZ010000470.1:0-5226 GCA_051276005.1 Bradymonadia bacterium
GCCCTCGTCGCGAGCCGGCGCTCGCCCGGGATCCTGTGGACGTTGAATGACTCGGGCGGGCACCCCGAGATCTACGCCGTGCGCGAAGACGGCTCGCTGGTTGGCGTCGTTGGGGTGCGCGGCGCGCAGAACGTCGACTGGGAGGCGATGACCCTCGACGGCGCCGGCAATCTATGGATTGGCGACATCGGCAACAACGGCAACCGACGCCGCGATCTAGGCCTGTACGTGCTGCCGGAGCCGCCCCCGCGTGATGGCGTCGCGACCGTCGCGCGCTTCGTGCCCATTGAGTATCCCGAGCAGAGCGAGTTTCCCCCCGAGGCCCGAAACTTCGACGCCGAGGCGCTCTTCGCCGACGGCGAGACCATCTATTTGCTGACCAAGCACCGCAGCAACACCAACACCGTGTTGTATCGGCTGCCGCCGGCCACCCCACCCGACGAGCTGGACGCACCCGACGCGCCGCGCGCGATGGAGCGGCTGGCCGAGTTCGACGTGCGCGGCGATCCGGACGAGCACGGCGGCATGGTCACCGACGCGGCGCTGTCTGCCGACGGCGCCCACCTCGCCGTGCTCACCTATCACTCGATCTTCCTGTTCGCGCGCCCCCGGCAGCCGGGCCAATGGTTCGAGCTTTTGGTGCGCGAGGTCCCATTGACGCCCAACCGGTATCGCCAATGCGAAGGCATCACCTGGCGCGGCGCTGACCTGCTCATCACCAACGAAGACGGCCAGATCTTCACCATCCAAGCCCCGTTGGACGCGCCGTGACCTTCGACGACGCGCTGGGCATCCTCGGCATCGATCGATCCGCCGGCAAGAAGGGCGCGCGCCGGGCCTACATCAAACTGATCAAGGTGCATAAGCCCGACCGCGATCCGGTGATGTTCCGCCGGGTGCGCGAGGCGTATGAGCGGGTCAAGGACGACATCGAGGTCTACGCCCGCTTCTACACGTCGCCGCCCGAGCCTGCACCGCCCGAGCCTGCGCCGCCCGAGCCTGCGCCGCCCGAGCCCGCGCCGCCCGAGCCCGCGCCGCCGCCCGAGCCCATCTTCGTCGAGTATGAGCGCGCGCCCGACCGCCTCAAGAGCATCCTTGAAGGCAATGACGCCTATGCGGCGTTGCTTGAGCGCGTGCCGGTTGATCGCGCACCGGTCGACCCGCCCCGCATCGACCCGATCGTCGACGATGTGCCCCGCATCAATCCCATCGTCGCCGATGTGCCCCGGGTCGACGTGCTCGACAACCCGCTGCGCCTTGAGACGCACGCCGAGCGGCCGATCCGCATCGAGCCCCGCAGCGCGCCGCCGTCCGAGCCTCCGTCCGTCATCCCCATGCGGGCGCCCGCGCAGGCCTTCAAGCGCGGTGCAAGCCCCGCAGAGCTGATGCGGCAGGCGTGGGCGGTGTTCAACGACGGCGGCACCGCGCAGAAGGTCGAGCGCCTGATGCAGCGGGCGTTCGCGGCCGCACGCGTCGATCCCGAGGCCGATCAGCCGCCGCCCGCCGACGCGATCAACCTGTGCCTCGCCTTGTTCAGCAACGGGCGCATCGTGCCGGCCCGCCGGGTCACCCGCGCCATGCGCATCTGGTTGAACGAGACGGGCCTCGAGCGCAAGGTCATGGGCGGCAAGCTCGCCGCGTCGCTGGCCGTGTTGCAGGCCTTCATCGGCTTGCCAGCCGACTCGCCGACGTATCCCGTCGCGCGCATCGCCCGGGCCACCCGCGACGACGCGCTTGAGAGCGCCCAACCCCCCCTCAAGACCTTCGCGCGGGAGACGCCCTTTTCAGCGTTGACGAGCGCCGACCACTTCCGAGATCACGCGCCACTGCTCGATCGGCTCTATGGCGAGTTGCTGCGCACCGGCCCGGCTGTCGAGCTGAGCAAGATGACGGCCGAGGTCCCCGCACGACGCGGTCGCGGCTGCCTTTGGCTGGGCGGGCTCATGGCCGTCTTGTTCTTGATCGGCCTCGTGAAGGGCGCCTGCGACGGCGGTTCGACCTATTCGCGCAGCGCGCCCCCGCGCTTCGAAGTGCCCAAGATCGAGATCCCGCCGATCAAGATCCCATCGTTCAAGGTGCCCAAGATTGTCATCCCGGCGATCGACGGGCCGTCCAGCGAGATGAGCAATACCGACGCCCGCCGCGTGCGCGAGTTCACCAGCGCCCCGTCTTCGGACGCCAAGCCAGTCTGGCTGAGCGTGCTGTGCAAAGTAGGCGACGGTTACCAGGCGTCGGTCTGCGTGGCCGCGATCAGCTTTGACGCCGCCCGCCTCAAACGGGAATGCGAGACGGCGTTGAGCGCGATGCGGGTCCTCGAGGCCACCGTCATGGAGTCGATAGCGCATAAGGGCGCGGTCATCCTTGCGCGCCAGCACTACGAACAGGCGTGCCACAAGCGCTGACCTCGGCTATCTTGCCCGCCCGCGACAGGAGGCTCCATGGCTGACCGCACCCCGCTGCCCAATGGGGGCGCCATCATCGGTATCGATCTGGGCACCACCTACAGCCTGGTTTCGGTCTTTGAAGGCGGTGAGGCGGTGGTCATCGCCAACGCCCTCGGCGAGACGCTGACCCCCAGCGCGGTCAGCTTCGACGACGCCGGCATGACGCTGGTGGGGGCGCCCGCGCGGGCCCGCACCAAGACCGCGCCCGAACGCACCGTTACGCAGTTCAAGCGCGACATGGGCACCGATCGCACCTACGCCCTCGCCGGCCGGGAGTTCAGCCCACAGCAGCTCAGCGCCCTGATTTTGCAGGAGCTCAAGCGCGACGCCGAGGCCTATTTGGGGCGTGAGGTCACCGAGGCGGTGATCACGGTGCCGGCATACTTTGGCGATCGGCAACGCCAGGCCACCCGTGACGCGGGCGCGCTGGCGGGCCTGGTCGTCGAGCGCATCATCAACGAGCCCACCGCCGCTGCGATGGCGTACGGGCTGCACAATAAAGACCGCGAGATGCAGGCCGTCGTGCTCGACCTGGGGGGCGGCACCTTCGACGTCACCGTGCTCGAGATCATCGACGGCGTCATCGAGGTGCAAAGCTCGGCCGGCGACGCGCGGCTGGGCGGTGAGGACTTCACCGACGCCCTCGCCGTGCTCGTGCAGCGCCGCCTGGCCGGTCAAGGCGAAGACGTCGCCGACCTGCCCCGCGCGAAGGCCCGCATCCGCGAGGCCTGCGAGATCGCCAAGCGCCGCCTCACCACCTCCGACGCCGCCGAGATCGCCCTGCCCGGCCTGCCGCTCACCGGCGATCGCCGCGCCGACGTGTCGATGGCGATCAGCCGCGCCGACGCCGGTGAGGCCTGGGCGCCTCTGCTCGATCGCGTGCGCATCCCGGTGATGCGTGCCCTGCGCGACGCACGCCTCAAGACGCATGACATCGACGACGTGTTGCTGGTGGGCGGATCAACGCGCATGCCCTGCATCGTCGAGTTGGCCGCGCGCCTGTTTGGCAAGATGCCGTTGCGCAACCTGCCCCCCGATGAGGCCGTCGTCATGGGCGCCGCCGTGCAGGCCGCCCTCAAGCGCGACGACGTCGCGGTCGATGACATGGTGGTCACCGACGTGGCGCCCTTCACGATGGGCATCGGCATCGCGCAGCCGGTCGGGGGCCAGCAGATCTCGGGCCTCTTCTCGCCAATCCTCGAGCGCGGCACTGTCATCCCGGCCAGCCGCGTGGAGCGCTACAACACGCTCGGCGACAACCAGCAGACGATCCTCATCAAGGTCTATCAAGGCGAGCACAGCCTGTGCGCTCAGAACACGCACCTGGGCGAGTACCTGATCAACGAGCTGCCCAAGGCGCCCGCGGGCGAGACCGCCGTCGACGTGCGCTTTACCTACGATCTCAACGGCATCCTCGAGGTCGAGATGCAGGTGGTCGGGCGCGACGAGAAGACCCACCTGGTCATCGAACAAAAGCCCGGCAAGCTGTCAAATACCCAGCTCAAGGCCGCCCGCGCCGCCATGGACGCCCTCAAGTTTCACCCCCGCGACACCCTGCCCAACCGCACCGCGCTCAACCGGGCCGAGGCGTTGTACATGGAGCTGACCGGCGGTGAGCGACAGATGCTCGGGCAGCTGATGACGCTGTTTCGGGCGGCCCTGCTCGCACAGGACGGCGGCGACATCGACGAGATGCGCGGCCGCCTCAACGCCATGGTTCAGCGCCTCTCCTGACCCGCACGCAGCTTGGAGCCGACATGATCCATACGCTCACCCCCACCCCACACCTCGACGCGCTGCTCGATCTGGCGCTGGCCGAAGACATCGGGTGCGGAGACGCGACCGGCGCGGCGCTCATCCCCGCCGACGCGCAGGCCACCTTCGAGATCCAGGCCCGCCAGGATCTGATCTTCTGCGGCGCCCCCGTCGCCGATCGCCTGCTTTGGCGGTACGGGCCCGGCGCGCCGACCTCGAAGTGGCACGCCCAGGAGGGCGAACGCGTCGCCAAAGGCGCCGTGCTGGGGACGCTGACGGGCGCCGTGCAGACGCTGCTCATCATCGAGCGCCCTCTGCTCAACCTGTTGCAGCGCATGTCGGGGGTCGCGACGCTGTCGCGGCGCTACGTAGACGCCATCGAGGGCACGGGCGCCAAGGTCATCGACACCCGCAAGACGCTGCCGGGCTGGCGCATGCTCGACAAGTACGCCACTCGGGTGGGCGGCGCCGGCAACCATCGCGCGGCGCTCGATGGTGGCATTCTCATCAAAGACAACCACTTGCAGGCGGCGGGCGGCATCACGGCGGCCATTGAGAAGGCCCGAGCGTACGCTCCGCATAGCTTGCGTATCGAGGTTGAGGTAGAGACCCTTGATGGTTTGGATGAGGCCGTCGCAGCCGGCGCCGATGTGGTCTTGATCGACAACTTCACGCCGGCTCAGGCACGCACAGCTGTTGAGCGACACGGCGAGAGCGCGATCATCGAGGCCAGCGGCGGCATCACCCTCGAGACCATCCGGGCCTTCGCCGAGACCGGCGTGCACCTGATCGCCGTTGGCGCGCTGACCCACTCCGCCATCGCGGTCGACATCGCCGCCGAGGTCGCCGCGGATTGAACCGGAGCCTCCGCGCGGCCGCCCCCGGCCTGATGATCCTCTGCGCCCTGCCCGCCCAGGCGAGCGTCTTCGACACCTATGGGTTCGGCAGCCGCGCCGCCGCCATGGGCAACGCCGCCGCCGCCGCCGCCGAGGACTACACCGGCGTCTTCTACAACCCGGGCACGTTA
>JBNMOZ010000471.1:0-5225 GCA_051276005.1 Bradymonadia bacterium
GTGCCCAAGGGCGCGCTTTGCCGGGCGCCCTCGCCGCGCCCAAGGCCGTGCGCGCCCTCGGTCTGCGCTGCGCGCTGGCCTCATCTTCGCCCCCGCAGGTCATCGACGCGGTGCTGGATGCGCTCGACTTGAGGGCCGACTTTGAGGTGGTGCAGTCCGCCGAGACCCAGCCCCTGGGAAAGCCGCACCCGGCGGTCTATCTGGCGACGGCTGCCGCCCTCGGCGTGCCCGCCCATCGATGCCTGGCGGTGGAAGACAGCGTCAACGGCATGGTGTCGGCCTACGCGGCGCGCATGACCACGGTCGTGATCCCCGAGCCGCCCTTTCGAAGCGATCCGCGCTACGCTCTGGCCGATTTCCAACTCGACTCGCTCACCGAGTTGCCGGCGCTTGTGCGCAGGCTGTCTGCCAAACCGGCGCATCATGATGGGCGTGTCGTTGACTGAGGTCGCGGCCTTGGAGGGGTAATGTATGCGCGTGTTTGCGGTGCTCTTGCTGGTCAGCCTGGGCTGCGATGACGGGTCTTCTGCGGACGCCGTGGATGCCTCCGCGCCCGACGCAGCGACGGTCGACGCCCGGGTGATGGACGCTCGGATCGCCGACGCCCGCATCGTCGACGCAGCGGTCGACCCACCGCTGATCGACGCGCTGACGCCAGACGCGCAGTTGCTCGACGCGGGCCTCGACGCCGGTCCCCTCCCCCTACCCCACGCGTTGCGACCCCGCCCCGCCGCAGCGGGCGACGTGCCGGCGCCCCGCGACTGGCGCTGGGCGCGCGGGCTGATTCACATGCACTCGGTGCACAGCCATGACGCCTGCGACGGCGAACCCAAGCCCGACGGCGTGGCCAACCCGGTGTGCGTCGAGCGCTTCCGCGCGGCGGCCTGTCACAACCGCTTCGACTACCTGCTGCTGACCGATCACCCCGACAGCTTCGCTGAGATCCCCTTCGAAGACGCCTTCTTCCACATGCCCGGCGATCGCTGGATCGAGGGCGATGACGGTCCCATCGCAAACATGCTCATGTGTCCCGACGGTCATGCCGTGATGCTGGCGGTGGGATCCGAGGGCGACTTGATGCCCGTCATGTTCACCCGCAAGCCGCCCACCGCTGCGCTGCGTGACGCGTCACCCGCCGGAGTCGCGACGCTGCGAGAGGCCGGCGCGTTGGTCTTTCAGGCGCACACCGAGCGCTTCACGGCGGCCGTTCTGGCGCCGCTGGGCCTCGACGGCATCGAGATCTACAACCTGCACGCGAACCTGGCGCCCGACGGCGAGCTGCGGCAACTGCCCGAGCTGCTGCCGGATCTGCTCGCCTGGATTAACGCCGGTCCGGGGGGCCCCCACCCCGATCTCGCCTTCCTGACGGTGTTCCGAGAGAACCACCTGGCGCTGGCGGCCTTCGACGGGCTGATCGCCACGACGCGCATCTTGGGCTTCGCGGGCAGCGACATTCACGAGAACCTGCCGCCCATCGTGCGCCCCAGCGACGGCGATCGCATGGACAGCTATCGGCGGCTCGGCAGCTTCTTCTCGAACTATCTGCTGATCCCGGCGGCTGACACGACGGTCACCCCCGACGCGATTCGCGGGGCGCTCACGGCGGGGCGCGGGCTGGTGGTCTTCGACCTTTGGGGGCCTCCGAGCGGCTTCGACTTTCACGCACGCGACGCCGAGGGTGCGCTGTTCGAGATGGGATCCGAGGCGGCCTTCACGCCCGGCATGCGCATCACGGTCGAGCTGCCCAATGCGCCGAGCGCGCAGCTACGCATGGTGCTCAAGCGGGTGACGGTCGAGGGCACCGCGGTGCTCGTCGAGGCCAGCGACGCCATCGACGTCGAGGTGCCGGGCCCGGGCGCGTACCGCGTTGAGGTGCACATGACGCCCGAGCAGATTCGACCCGAGCTGGGCGCGCTGGCCGATCGGTTCATGCGCGAGGTGGTCTGGATCTACTCGAACCCGCTCTATCTCAGGTGAGCACTCTGCGGTGCGCCGCCTGAGCCGTCCGCGGTGGCCACAAGCACTCCAAAACCGACAGCAAGCAAAATACTGCTTGTGGCGACAGCCTGCAGATCGCTAGTGTCTGGGCAGGAGGTGCGGCGTGGCCAAAATCGAGAGTCCGTCAACAAGCGAGCTTCAGCGCCGGCTCATCTTCAGCCTGCTGCGCCCCGTGGCCCGTCTGGCGCGCCGGTTCGCGCTCCCGCTCAAGACCATCGAAGAGCTTGCCCGGCTGGCCTACTACGCCGAGGCGCGCCGCGATCAGACGCCGCAGTCTGAAGTGGCGCGGCGATTCGGCAAGTCGCTGCGCACCATCGGCAGCTTGGAGCGCATGTTGCGCTCCAACTTCCTGGCGCCCGAAGCTGAGGTCGAGGCGTTTCGGCGGGTTGAAGCGGCGCTCGAGCAAGAGCCCGCGACACTCACCCAGATGGGTGCGCGCACCGGGATGGACCCCGATGACGTCGCGCGACTGCTCAGTGGGCTCGTCGCTGCGGGCCGCGTGCTCGAGCAAGCGGATGGACAATACGCTCTCGATCGCCGCTTCCAATCCCTGGTGCAGGACGACCTCAAGGCGCGGGTCGACGGGCTCAATCACCAGCTCGACGTGGTGCTCGGCGCGGTGCAGGCGCGGTTCCTCTCGCCGTCAAAAGAGGCGATGGCGCGCACGCTGGACTTCGTGGTGCGGCCCGAGGACGTGCCCGCGCTGGCCGACGCCATCGTGCGGGCGCTGCGGACTCAGGTGATCGACGCCGAAGAGGCGGCGCTCAAGCAGGGCGGGTTCAGCGGGTACGGCGTGACCATCGCCCTCGCGCCGCGCCTTGAGGATGAAGACTGATTCGACCGCGGCGAGGCCAGCTGCCTCACCCGCCATGACCGATTACGTAACGAACCACCGAGGGAGGCAACCATGCGTTTGCTACTTCTGCTTGCGGCGACCTGTATCAGCGGCTGCATCGAAGAGACCGAGACAGAGCCCAAGGCGCCGGTGCGCGAGACCGGATACATCGAGTGCACCGTCAGCGCCGACTGCGACGGCGCCCTGCGCTGCACCGCGGCGGATGGCGCCAGTCGATGTGTCGAGAACGATTTTGGCCGGGGCACGTGTCTCGTCGAGCTTTGCGAGTGCTGGGCAAGCACAATTTGTGCGTCAGACGACATCTGCTTGTCAGACCTGGAGAGCCTCGAATGTGTGCCGAGCGACGAGTTCGAGCGAGAGCTGACGGCGGTGTGGAGCCATGGCGTTTGTCCAGCGCCCGACGATGACACCCAACTGCAGATTTCGCTGACCCTTTGGAGCCGTCCGCGGCTGGGGGCCGAAGGGCAACAGAGCCTGTCCCCCGCGAGCCTCGTGGACGGCCTGGACGGACCGCTGGGACAGACCCTGACCCATGAGTCCTTCGCGTTCGAGGCGCTGCCCGACCGCGACTTCGAGGGCGCCCAGCCAGCGACCGCGACACGCGTCGATCAGGACACGGTCGGGCTCACGCCCAGCGCGCAGGCGTTGCGGTATGACGCCAGCGCGCCCGCTGCCGAGCGGCTGCTGATCTTCGCGCTGGATCACTCCGAAAGCCTGATCGGCCGAGTCGATGGCGAGGTCGACATCGATATCGCCACCGACATCCGGGACGCGCGGATCGCGTTCTTCCGCACGCTCGCGGGCTCTACGCGCTCCGACACATACCTGTCATTGATCTCATTTCAGAATGAGATCGCGACGGTCGATCCGGAATATGCGACCCCGACCCGCAACCGGGACATCATCGTCAGCGCTCTGACCGATTTGGAAAGTGGGACCGACGGGGCCACGCCGCTCGCCGCCGCCCTGACCGCGATCCGCGAGTCGGTCGTCGCGCCAAACTCCGAGTTGGAGGCGTCGGTCGTGCTGTTCACAGACGGCGTCGAGCGGGGCGATCCCACCGACCCGGATCGCTCGATCCTCGAGGCCGAGATTGAGGCCTACGCCGCGGCAAAGATCACGGTGTACGTCACGCAGCTTCGCCCACCGGTTGGATCGGGCAATGACCGCGAACGCGACCCGAAGCTCATCGAGTTGGCCTGCCGAACCGGCGGCGCATACCTCTTCATCGAAGAGCCGTCAGAGTTCACTGACCCCCGAGCGAACCTCGCCAACTTGTTGAGCGCCCGGATGGACGGGGTCTGGCGGCTGACGGCAGGCATGCCGGGCTTGGCGGATCTGGCCGCAGGGTGGTGGGCCATCGCAACGCGGCTGACCCTGCAAATCGGTGCGCTTGAGCGTGAGGTCGACCTGAGTATGAGCGACAGTCCCGAGCGCGCCTTCGACGATACACGGCTCTGGCTGCGCCGCGACTGAGCGGTCTGTGACCCCAATCGCGACTTCAGCTTCAAGCCCTACTTCAGCCGCACATCTCGCCCCTCAAGCACGGTGCGCGCGCCGGGCGCAGTGGGCGCCTGTCGCAAGTGCATCGGATCGGCGTAGCCCTCGATGCCCAGCTCGACGCCCTGCGCCAGGTCGGCCACCGCCTCGAGCGCCTGCCAGACCTCGCCGCCCTCCAGATACGTGATCCGCTGGCCCTCGCCCGCGGCGCCCATCGCCTGCATCAGATACTGAACCTGCGGGTGGCCTTCGCGATGCGCCGCCGTGTCGATGACCGCCGCCCGCAAGGTCGCGCGCTGGACCATGTCGAGCCGCGCCCACCAGCCTTCGACCACGGTGTGCAGCCGGGTGAGGCGCGCGTCGGCCGCGTCCTGCAGCAGCTGATCGGACAGCACCCGGTGCCGCCGCACGAACGCCGCGAGCACCGGGCGATCGACCGTGCCCCGGCGTGACTGCGCGTCGATGAAGGCGCGGGTCTCGGTCAGCAAGGCCACGGCGCGCCCCTGTTGCGGTTCGGGCAGCGTCGACAGTTGCGCCTGAAACGCAGCGAGCATGCGGCCGTCGTCGACCAGCTGCGCGGCGCGCTGGGCCCGCAGCTGACGCACCGGCGCGAGCCGCCACCACACCAGCCGCGGCGCCAGCGCGACGGCTTCGAGCAGGTCGGCGTTGGGCGCATCCAGCGGCGCCCACTCACGCCGATCATTGGCGAAGTACAGATGCGCGGCGGTCGGCGTCAGCACCAGCACTGGCCTTGTCGGCGACGTCGCGGCCGCGGCCCGGCGGGCGTCAAGCTGGGTCTGCCGCAGCGCGCTCGCGGTGTCGGTCGCCGCGCCGCCACAGCCCACGAGCAGCAGGGCCGGCAGCGCGGCCG
>JBNMOZ010000472.1:0-5220 GCA_051276005.1 Bradymonadia bacterium
CGCAACGCTCGGTGCGTCGACCGCCTGGGCGATGGGCGGCAAGGCCGAGGTGGGCGTCGCGTTGTTGCGCCACGGCCCCGGCTTCGATCAGCGGCCCAAGGCCGTGCCACAGCTGATGTGGGAGGTTTCCAAGCGCACCAGCATCGACGTGCGCGAGCAGCCGCGGGTGGTCGATCCCGAGTCGAAGGATCTGTTCGAGGAGCCGCTGGTCGTCTGGATCGGCACCGGCGCCGCGCCGCCCTTCTCTGAGGCGGCCATCAAGCAATTGCGGCGCTACTTGCGCGCCGGCGGCACGTTGTTCATCGACGACGCCTGCCCAAACGACGCCTTCGACGCGTCAGTGCGCCGCGAGGTGGCCCGTATTTGGCCCGATCGCGCCTTGGCGCCGCTCGGCCCAGACCACACGCTCTTCCGCACGTTCTTCCTGCTCAACGAGTCGGTGGGCCGCATGCGCCGCGAGCGGCAGTTCGAAGGCATCAGCTTCGACGATCGCAGCCCGATTCTCTATGGGCGCAACGACCTCTTCGGCGCGTTCGGCCGCGACAACTTGGGCGGCTGGTTGCTGCCGGTCGTGCCGGGCGGCAACGTGCAGCGAGAGTGGGCCTTCCGCGTCGGCGTCAACCTCGTCATGTACGCGACCTGCATCAACTATAAGCGCGACCAAGTGCATACGACGGCGATCCTTCGCCGACGCCGCTGGCGCGTTCGACCGGGACGGCGTTAGGCAGGATGCTCGACTGGTTTGATGGCAGCGGCGACTTCAACGCCGCGCACTTTGTTCTCCTCTCCGGCTACAACCTGGTCTGGATCGTGATCGCGGGGATCATGACCGCGGGCGTCATCTGGCTGGCTTGGCATAACGGCCGCGAGCTGCCGCCCAAGCGCCGCTGGGCCCTGCTGGGCCTGCGGATCATGGCGGTGGTGATCCTGTTCGCCATCTTCCTGCAGCCCGGCGTGCGGCTCGAGAACGTCACCCGCGTGCGCAACCACGTGACCGTGCTGCTCGACAGCTCGCGCAGCATGACGCTGCCCGGTCAGCAAGCTTTTGATGGCGCGACCCGCATCGAAGACGTCAAGGCGATGCTCGCCGATCAGGCGTCCGTCATCGACGGATGGCGGGTCGATCATCAGGTCGACTTCTTCGCCGTCTCCGATCAGGCCCGGCCGATCGTCGATCCCCAGGGCCTCGAAGCCAACGGCGACGCGACCCGTCTATTGTCGGGCCTCGAAGACATCGCGGCCCGCTTCCGCCCCGAAGAGCTCGCGGCGGTGATCGTCATCAGCGATGGCGCCGACAATGGCGCGCTGGGCGAGGCCAGCGCCGGCGATGGTGAGGCGCCGCCCACGGCCGTCTCGCTGGCGCGTCGGCTCAAAGCCCCCATTCACACGATCTTTACGGGCCCCCAGACGCCGCCCCGCGACGTCGCGATCAGCAAGGTCGCCTATGACGACTTCGCCTTCGTGCGCAACGTGGTCAGCATCGAGGCGCAGATCACCGTCACCGGCTATACGGCGCTCAACCTGCCCGTCACCTTGCGGCGCGGCGACACGATCTTGGGCACGCGCTCGCTGGTGTTGCAGCCCGACACCGACACCTATGACTTCGAGTTCGAGTTCGTGCCCGACAAGACGGGCAAGGCGGTGTTCACCCTCGAGGTCGGCGCCGGCCCCAATGAGCGGGTGCGGGTCAACAACCGGCGTCAATTCGTCATCCGCATCATCCGCGACAAGATCCGAGTGCTGCAGGTGGTTGGCCGGCCGAGTTGGGACGAGCGGTTTCTGCGCAAGCTGCTCAAGAAGAACCCCAACGTGAACCTGATCAGCTTCTTCATCCTGCGCACGGGCGCCAGCATCGACATGGCGGCGCGCGACGAGCTGTCGCTCATCCCGTTCCCGACGCAGGAGCTGTTCGAGGAGCAGCTGGGCAGCTTCGATCTGATCATCTTCCAGAACTTCACCTACCGCGGCTACCAGATGCGGCGCTACCTGCCCTTCATCCGCGACTATGTGCGCGATGGTGGCGGGTTCGCCATGCTGGGCGGTGACTTGAGCTATACAAGTGGCGGCTATCTGGGCACGCCGATCGCTGAGTTCTTGCCCTTCGTGCTGTCCGATGATCGCACCGACCTCATCAGCGAAGATCGCTATAAGGCGACGCTGACCGAGGCCGGCCGCCGCCACCCGATCACCGCGCTGAGCCTGGTGCCCGAGGAGAACGACGCCATCTGGCAGACGCTCCCCGAGCTGGTGGGCAACAACAAGGTCGTCGGCGTGCGCGACGACACCGTGGTGCTCGCGACCCATCCCAATCGCGCGATGGGGGGCCAGCCCTTTCCGGTGGTCGCGGCGCGTAAGTTTGGCGAGGGCCGCGTGCTCGGCGTCACCACCGACAGCACCTGGAACTGGGCCTTCAAGGCCGCCGCAGACGGCGGAGATAACCGCCACTATTACAAGTTCTGGGGCAACGCGATCCGCTGGCTGATCAAGGATCCCGCCCTCAAGCCGGTGCGCATCGAAGCGGACCGCGATCGCTACCCGCTGGGCGCCGAGGTCACCTTGATGACTCGCGTCGTGGGCAGCGACTGGGCGCCGGCGGTTGATACGCCGCTGACGATCACGATCGAGCGCGAATGGCTTGATGTGGGCGGCCAGCGCCAGACCGAGGTGGTGCAGCGCATCGAAGGCCGCACCAGCGATGCGGGCGAGCACTTGCTGCGGCTGACGCCAGAGAAGGATGGCGCCTGGTCGGCGCGCGTCCGCGTGGATCGCGGCGAAGAGGTGATCGAAGACACGGACGTGTTCGTCGTGGCGCCCGATCCGATCGAGCTGCGCCAGGTCGCGGCCCGCGCCGACACGCTCAAGGCCCTCGCCGTGGTTGGCAAAGGCGAGGCGCGCATGCTCAGCGACGGGCTCAGTGGCCTGGCGCGGGTCGACCCCAAGATCGTCAAGGTCAACCGGCGCAAGGACGTGCCCTTGTGGAGCAGCGGTTGGTTGCTCCTGATCGCGATCCTCTTCCCCAGCATCGAGTGGCTGCTCCGGCGTCGCTGGGGCTTGATGTAGCGCTATGGCATCGCGTTGGAATGCAGCATCGCGCTGGAATGCATCGCGCTGGGACCTGCTCGGCGTCGTCTGCGTCCTCGGCTTCGCCGGGGCGGTCGCGGGCAAGTTCATGACCGGCCCGATCGTGCCGCCCACCCCCACTGCCCAAGGCGTCGCATCGAGCGGCATCGAGCTGGGCGAGTCGTGGATGGGCCTTCGGTTTGGCGGCGAACGCGTCGGCTATATGCATGTCGTGCAGCAGCCGTGGGGCGACGGGGCGCGATACGCCTTTGACACCCGCTTCCAGCTCATGGCGCAGGCCGCCATGCACGTGACGGTGTCGGCCGACCTCGACGCGCAGATGGCGCTGGAGCGCTTCGACTTTCGGGTCGACGCGGGCGCCTCCGACTTTCGCGGCGCCGGGCAGGTGACCGCAGACGCCATCGACCTGACGGTGGTGAGCGCGGGCAACACGCGCAAACAACGCATCCCCACCACCACGCCGCCCATCCTGCGCGACACGCTCGGCCCCGCGCTGAGTCGACTCAGCCTCGAAGCCGGCGCGCGGCATCAGCTCAACGTCTTCGACCCGCTCTCGCAGACCCAGCAACCCCTCGACGTATCGATCATCGGCCCCGACCAGGTCATCGTGCTCGGCGAGTCGGTGCCGTGCATCCATGTGCGCCACACCCTGCGCGGCGTGACCTTGAACGCCTGGATGACCGAGCGCGGCGAGATGCTGCGGCAAGAGTTGGGGCTGGGGCTGACGGCGGTGCGTGAGACCGAGGAAGAGGCGCGCTGGGGCTATGTGCAGGCCCGCGCTGGGCGAACCAATGCCGATCTGCGGGTGGCCACGTCGATATCGGTGCCCGGTTTGGGCGATTTGCGTCGCGCAGCCTCGACTCGCCTGGCGATCAGCGGCATGCCGCCTGATGTCGACATCTCGGATCGCCGCCAGACGATCAACAATGGCGTGCTGACGATTCGCCGTGAGGCGGTCGGGCAGGGGACGCCGCTGGTGGCGGCCAACGCCCGGACGAGTGCGGACTTGGCGGCCGAGACGCTCATCCAATCCGACCATCCGCGCATTCGTGAGGCCGCCCGTGCCGCCATCGGCGATGCGCAGGATACCGTCACCGCGGCCCGCCGATTGATGGGCTTCGTACATGGCCATGTGCGCGATTCGGTGGTCGTTGGGGTGCCCAGCGCGCTGGAGGTCCTCGACGGCAAGACCGGTGATTGCAACGAGCACGCGGTGCTCTTCGCCGCGCTGGGCCGCGCGGTGGGCGTGCCGACGCGTATCGTTGCGGGGCTCGTCTATCAGGAGGGCCGCTTCGCCTGGCACGCCTGGAACGAGGTCGCGACGGCATCTGGGTGGCTGAGCGTCGACCCCACCTGGGCGCAACTACCGGCCGATGTCGGGCACCTGCGATTGGTCAGTGGCGGCACCGGCGCGCAGCTCGACCTGCTCAAGTTCATGGGACGCCTGCAGCTGCGCCTGCCCTGACCCGTCCGCCGGGAGCGGTCCGCTGCGGGCCCGCCTCGACGGCCGTCTGCGGCGGGGGGTGCATCGCAATCGCGTGTTGCGCTATAATAGTGAAGTTGGTTTTTATATGAATGCTAGGCAGGCCGGGCGCGGTTGTCGCCCCTGGGTCTCAGCGTTCGTACAGCGCAATTTGCATCTGAGCGAGTCGCCGCGGACACTGTGTGCGATCTGACGGGCGGCCGCTCGTCGTAATGGGGGAGTAATATCATGGGTCTCAAGACGAAGTTTTTGGGGGGTGTTTGCTTACTAGCGCCGAGTCTCGCGCTCGCCGCGCCAGAGGGCACACGCCAACTTGGGGCGACGCAGGGCCTTGAAGGCGGCGCAATCGTGCAGATCCGGGCTGAGGTGGGGGAAACCATCCGGTTCTGCTCGAGTGACAACGGCGTGCAAGAAGCTGCGGTCGTCGTCAATGGCGACACCTTCGACATCGACGACGAGCCAGGCGATCCCAATGTGGTGCCCGCTGGTCGCGCCGGTGCTGAGGTTCTACTCAGCCCGCCGCAAGATGCGTTCTGCCGCAACGACGGCGAATGCGACGGCGACTTTGAGTGCCGCAGCATCCAGGACGGCTCGGCGTTTGACGGTAATCAGGCCCTGGGCCGCTGCGCGTTGGTCTTCGCGGTCAATAATGACGC
>JBNMOZ010000473.1:0-5214 GCA_051276005.1 Bradymonadia bacterium
CGTGGTGGGCGCCATCGTCGACGTGGTCTATGCCAGCGGTGACGCCGACGCGGGCGATGGCATCCAGAGCGGCTTTCGGGCCGATCCAAACTTCGACCAGGGCCTGCTGCTGTTCCCCTATCTGGTCGCCGCCACCAGCGGCCGCGCGACGCACACCGCGGCCGATCCGCGCCTGGTGGGCTATCCGGCCGAGGATCTCGACCGCCTGCCGACCGACGGCGCGGTCACCAACACGGTGAGCGTGTTTCCCCGCTTCTGGGCTCGGCCCGTGCGCAACCTCGAGATCTACGGGGGCGCGCTGTTCGCCTTCGGGGCGCTGCCCAACGCCGATCCGCTCCAGTCGCGCCTCAACGGCGGCGATCCCAGCAGCGCCTTTGGCGGCGCGTCGGGTAACTACCTGGGCACTGAGGTGGATCTGGGCCTGCGCTATCGGGTCCTGTTGGCCGGTACTGAGCTTGTTTTGGGCGCCGAAGGCGGCGTCTTCACGCCCGGCGACGCGTTCGAGGACGCCGAGGGCAGCCGCCGTGGGGCCGCGACCGG
Organism: Bradymonadia bacterium; assembly: GCA_051276005.1. Lineage (GTDB taxonomy): Bacteria > Myxococcota_A > Bradymonadia > UBA7976 > UBA1532 > JBNMOZ01. Next base: position 541 of record JBNMOZ010000473.1, read on the forward strand.
CGGACGCCTTCTGGTGAGATATACATTATGATTCAGAGACCCCGAGTTCTACGTCCACGTCCGCTTGGACGCTGGCTCGCGCTGCTGTCGATCACCCTGCTCGCTGCCTGTACGGCCGAGCCCGAGGGCCTGCATCCCGCGCCCAAGGCCGCCACGACGGTCAAGTTCGACTTCTACGCCGAGCCGCTGCCCGACATCCCGCTGCCCAACGATCTGGCCACGCGCTACGACGAAACCTCGGCCACCGGGCGCCGACTCAACGCCTCGCTCATCGCGCCGACGCGGCTGGAGCAGGAGGTGCGGCAGCTCATCGATCAGCTCGACGGCTGGGGGCTGTCTCAGGTCATCACCATCCCGTTTACGGGGCCCATCGATCCGCTGTCGCTCATCGCCGGGCATCGCGACGCCGACTACGACTTCGCCAACGACGTGATCTACCTGATCGACGTGACGCCCGGCTCGCCGACCTACGGCCAGACGGCGCCGCTCGATGTCGGCAACGGCAACTTTCCGGTGATCCTCGAGACCCCTGACGGCTACTGGGGCAGCGATCCGCGGCGGCATACGTCGTCGTTGTTCTTCGAAGAGACCGACGAGGATCGCAACCAGAACGGGCGGCTCGATCCGGGTGAAGATCGCAACGGCAACGGGGTCATCGACGAGGGCGAAGACCGCGACAATAACGGCGTGCTCGACCCGCCTGAAGACACCGACGCAGACGGCGTGCTCGACCGGCCCAACTACTTGCCGGGCGCCGATCCGCAGACCCGCGCCGAGCGCGCCGACGCGCTGATGACCTTCTACGAGCGCGAGACGAACACGGTCATCGTGCGCCCGCTCATCCCCCTGCGCGAGCGCACCACCTATGCGGTCGTCGTCACGCGGCGCCTCACCGACGAGGCGGGCGATCCGGTCGGCTCGCCGTTCCCCTGGATCAACCACCTGGGCCAGAACGAGGCGCTCAAGGCGCTGCCTGCGGTCTTGCCGGCGGGCATTGGCCTCGACGACATCGCCTTCGCCTTTGCATACACCACGCAGTCGACCACGAGCCATTGGGTCGCGATCCGCGAGGGGCTGTACGGGTTTGGCGTACAAAAGCACCTGGGCGAGGAGTTCCCGCCGCAGATCGACGTCGTCGCGCCCGTGCGTGATCCGGCGATCCTGCCCACGAACAACCCGCACATCCTGCCCGCTGAGGACTTCGTCGACTCCCTGAGCCTGGTGGCCACCGCGCTGCTCGAGCAGGACGCCAGCAGCCAGCAATATGCCCAGCTGCTGGGCAGCTACGCGTACGTCGACTTCCTCGCCGCGATGCGCTTCGAGAGCCCGCAGCTGTTCGGGCGTGAAGACGCGAACGGCGACTGGCTGCCCCTCAACCAGCAGTCGTGGCCGCCCGATCTCGATCGGGTCAAGGCGCCCGCGCGCAGCGAGACGATCCACGCCTTCTTGGCCGTGCCGCGCAAAGAGGTCTCCACCCGCATGCACGGCGCGCCGGCGCCGGTCGTCATCGTCGGCCACGGCTACAGCTCAAGCCGCTTCGAGATGCTGATGTTCGCTGGGTACTTCGCGCGCTTCGGCTTCGCGACGCTGGGCATCGACTGTGTGAGCCACGGCCTGCCGGTGGGCGAGATCGAGAAGACCCTGGCCCAGACCATCCTCGGCGGCCGGGGCCTCGGTCCGCTCGTCGACGCGCTGTTCCAAGACCGCGGCACCGATCAGAACGCCGACGGCACCGTCGACTCGGGCGGCGACTTCTGGACCAGCTATGTGTTCCACACCCGCGACGTGGTGCGGCAATGCGCGCTCGATCACATGCAGCTCACCCGCATTCTGCGCCAGTTCGACGGCGAGGCCCGCTGGTTCGACCTGGACGGCGACGGCCTGCCCGAGTTGGCCGGTGACTTCGACGCCGACGGCAACATCGACATCGGCGGCGGCCAGCCGCTGGGCATGTTTGGCGCGAGCTTGGGCGGCATCACCGCGGCGCTCATGGGCAGCCTCGACCCCGACATCGACTTCATCGCGCCGCTCTCGGCGGGGGCCGGTCTGGGCGACGTGGGCATCCGAACGGTGCAGGGCACGGTCAAGAACGCGGTCATCCTGCGGGTGCTGTCGCCGATGGTCATGGTCAGCATCAACGACAACGGCGAGGCGGTCATCGACCAGCTCGTGCCCGACGTGAACGAAGACGCGCGCCGGCCCATTGGGGTCATCCCGGGCGCGCGCCCGTGGGACACCCTGGTCGTCTCGAACCTCACCACCGGCGAGAGCGCCTGCGCCTATTTGGGCGCCGACGGCCGGACGCGCGCGAACGTGCCCAGCGACATCGGCGACGCCTGGTCGATCGCGGTATACGCCGGCCCGCAGATCGACCCCGCCGCCGCGCATGCATGCACGCTCTTCGACGACGCCGTCGCCCGGGGCACGCTCGACGAGTTCAGCCAGCGCTTCGGCTTCCAGGGCGCCGACATTGAAGCGGGCACGCCCCTGGTCGCGCTCGCTGAGGGCTTCGGCGAGAGCCGCGCCACGCCCGGCTTGCGGCGCTTCATGGGCCTCGGTCAGCTGGTGCTCGACGGCGGCGATCCGTCCAGCTACGTGCGGCATCTGCAGCAGGAGCCGCTGACCTATCCGCGGCTCAACGAGCGCACCGGCGCCCACGCCATGATCGTGACCACGGTGGGCGACATGACCGTGCCGACCAGCGCGGGCATCCACCTGGCGCGCGCGGCCGGCATCATCGACTGGCGCACCCCGGATCCACGCTATGGCGTGCCGGCCAACCAGGTGCTGATCGACACGTACACGACCGAGGCCGCGCACACCGTTGGCCGGTTTTTGACGCCGGGTGGCGCGCCTGTACACATGGACGTCGACAACTTCAGCGAAGGCGACGACCTGTGGGCCGGACAGCTGCCGCGGCTGGATCCGCCCTTGCGGGTGGGGCTGGATCGCAAAGACCCGCTGGGCGGCGTGTCGGCGGCGCTCTTTCCGTTGTCGAGCGCGACCGGCGAGCACGGCATCGCCTTCCCCGGCGGGCACGCCGACAAGTTCCTCGAGCGCTGTGACGATCCCGACGACTGCCACCTGGGCTACGACGTGGGCAACTTCATGCTCGGCTTGATGGGCGGGTGGTTCGCGACGTTCGGCCAAGGCCCGGTCAGCCTGGACGCCTGCCTGTCGCGGGACGACTGCGTCGATGGCCCGGTGGCGCCGCCCGCGCGCTGAGTCGGCGCTTCGGCTGCCGTCTTCACGCATCGATCCACGCAGCCCCCCACGCTCAATCTCACGCACAAGTGGGTGAGATGCACATAAAAAGACGTGCGAATAGACACCTGAACCGAGGCCGTCAGCGGCGAGGCCACCGGTGACGAGCCGTGCGACGACAGCAACATCGACGCTGGTGACGGCTGCGACGGCGCCCGCCAGTTCGAGCCGGCTGGCTGCGGCGACGGCATCGTGCAGAACGCCGAGACCGGCGACGAGGGCAACGGCGCCCAGGCCGAAGCCCGGCGATCGCGCCAGCAGCAGCGTGTCGCCGAGGATCTCAGGGACGCAGGGTGACGTCGACGGCCTTGGCGGTCAGATGCCTCAGGGTCATCCCTTCGCCGACCGCGTAGTCCTTGAGCGCTTCGGGCTGTGGATCGACGCCGTGGCGCCCTGAACGGCCTCTTCCCGGCGGTCACCCGGCTGTCGAGAACGCCACCGGTCGACCGACTCTGTTTGCTCACCAAGTGCCCCCCACCTGTTCTCCGCCTGCCTTCAACTCGGTATGCTGTATTGGCATCGCGTCCATCTGTGCTCCGGGTCTGTCATGCCGCAGGGCATGCAAGGCCGCCGCGCACGGCCCATCACCCATTTTGGCCGATGTGTCGCACTGTTGGGGTGAGTGTCGGTGCAGGGTCAGCGATGTGCGGCATCACATGTGCTCATGTGTCTAACTTTTTCAATGAACTCAGCGGGTTCGGTCGATCGTTGAATTCATGTGAGAAAACAGGTGGATACCTGGAGGCAATGCCCCATCATTCGTCCAATGGACCGATCTTGGTTTAAGCGCCATCGGCGTCACGACAGAAGTCGTTGACGGGTGGTTTGCGGGGGACATCGGCGACGCACGTCGCCAGGGGGAGACATATGAGAATTGGTCGAGGAATCTCGGGGGTCTTGGGGGTCGTGGCGTTGGCCGCACTCCTGGGTGCATGCGACGACGGCGTCGTGGGCGAGACGGACGCCTTCATGGCGTGTGGTGACGGTGTCGTCGGCGCAGGAGAGCAGTGCGACGATGGCAACAACGTCGACGGTGACGGCTGCACAGCGCTCTGTCGCTTTGAGACTGGGCCACTGTGCGGCGACAACGCTGTCAACGGGCTCGAAGAGTGCGATGACGGCAACGTCGACGACGGCGACGGCTGCTCGTCGACGTGTACGACGGAGACCGCACCGGCGTGTGGCGACGGCACCGTCGACGATGGCGAAGAGTGCGACGACGGCAACACCGACGCCGGCGACGGCTGCGCCGCGGACTGCACCAACGAGGTCGTGGCGCCGGCGTGCGGTGACGGCACCGTCGACGACGGCGAAGAGTGCGACGACGGCAACACCGACGCCGGTGACGGCTGCGACGCGGACTGCGCGATTGAAGTCGTGGCGCCCGCCTGCGGTGACGGCAACGTCGAC
>JBNMOZ010000474.1:0-5196 GCA_051276005.1 Bradymonadia bacterium
GATCCTGTGCGGTGGCCAGCCCGCCGGCCCGCAGGTCCGCAGCATTCGCCGCGGCGCCCAGATCATCGTGGGCACGCCCGGGCGCACGCTCGACATGCTCAATCGCGGCGTGCTGAGCTTCAAGGGGCTCGATCGGATCGTGCTCGACGAAGCCGATGAGATGCTCCAGATGGGCTTCATCGAAGACATCGAAACGATCCTCGGCTTCATCCCCGACGACCGACCGCATCAGACCGCGCTGTTCTCGGCGACGCTCTCAGCGGGCGTGCGGCGCATCGCGCAAAAGCACCTCAAGAACCCCAAGGATGCCCGCGTCGATCCCGACGCCCGCGCAGCCGCCGGCGTGATCCAGCAGGTCATCATGGTGCGCGAGCAGGACAAGCTGCGCGCGCTGGACCGGGTGCTCGAGGTCGAAGCGGGCGGCGTCGCCCTGGTCTTCGTGCGCACCCGCCTCGCCTGCGCCGAGTTGGCCAACTCTCTCGCCGACTTGGGCCACGCCGTCGCGCCGATGCATGGCGATATGAGCCAAGCCAACCGTGAAGCCGTGCTGCATCGCTTCCGTAAGGGCTGGATTCGCGTGCTCGTGGCCACCGACGTCGCCGCGCGTGGTCTAGACGTCGAAGAGATCACCCATGTGATCAACTTCGACCTGCCCGACTCCCCCGACGTCTACGTGCACCGCGTGGGCCGCACGGGCCGCGCCGGGCGCTCCGGCATCGCCATCAGCCTCGTGCAGCCGCGCGAGCGCCGAAAAGTCGAAGACATCGAGCGCCACGTCAAGCAGCGCTTGCCTCTGCGCACCGTGCCCAACGCCGCCGAGGTCATCGAGGGCCGCAGCCGCGAGTTCGAAGAGCACCTGATCAAGGCCATCGCTGAGGCCAAGGGGCTCGACGCGTACAAGGCGCTGGTTCAGCGCATGGTCGAGGCCGGCACCGACGCCCAGACCCTCGCTGCCACCGCGTTGCACATGGCGACAGGCCGGCGACCGTTGGACCTCAAGCCCGAGTCGGCCGCCGACATCGCCGCGACGCCGTTCTGGCTGCCCACCGGCACCCGCTTCGGCGTGCGCGCCCGCGACATCATGGGCGCGCTGACCAACGACGTCGGCCTGCCGGAGTCTGCCATCGGCGCGATCGACGTGATGGGCGGCAACACCGAGGTGTGGATCGCGACGACCCACGCCGACCAGCTCGGCGATCTGCACGAGCTTTGGCTGCGTGGCCGCCGCACCCGCTTCAACCGGGTCGACGGTGAGGGCCGTCGCGGTAGCCCCAGCCCCAAGAATGGCGGACAAGGTCGACCGTGGAAGGGCAACCGCAAGCCGCAAGGCCGCTTTAATCGCGGTCGCTGAATCGCGGTCGCTGAATCGCGGTCGCTGAATCGCAGTCGCTGAATCGCAGTCGCTGAATCGCGGTCGCTGAATCGGGGCCGCTGATCCAAGTCGGTTGAGCCACGCCCGGCTCCCGCGGTGTCTGAATGCAGGCGACGAGATGCAGGCGACGAGATACCGGCGCTGAGACACCGGCGCCAAGTGACCAGCCGAAGATCGAGGACGACATGCAGGCACTGACCGATATGCTGGTCTGCCCGGTGACGGGCGAGCGCGGCTGGACGCTCGAAGGCGACGCCCACACCGGCACGCTCGTGACCGCGAGCGGCAGACGCTACCCCATCATTGGCGGCGTCCCGCGTCTGCTGCCCCCCGCCCTACTGCTGGCCATGCTGCGCCGGGTCTATCCCGACGTGCTGGCCAATGATCCGGTCCTCGCCGCGCAGCTCGCCGACGCGCCGCCGGCCGATGAGGCGGTGCTCGACACCCTCACCAGCTACGATCATCAGCATCTCGACCTGTCCGATGACGCGCCGCCCGTGCACATCTGGCGCGCGACCTGGGACCGGTTCCAGCCGGGCCTGCCGCCCGAGGCGCTGGCCGATCAGACGGTCATCGAGATCGGATGCGGCGCTGGCCGACATGCTTGGCTCGCCGGGGCGAAGGCGAAGCTGCTGGTGGGCCTGGATCTGTCACGGGGGGTCGAGCTGGCGCGCCGCAATGACACCCGTCCGCACGTGCATTACGTGCAGGCTGACCTGCGACATCCGCCCTTCGCGCCCGGCAGCTTCGACGTGCTCTACTCCAATGGCGTGCTGCACCACACCCCAGATCCCGACGCGTCTTTCGCAGCGGTCGCGCCGCTGTTGCGTGCCGGCGGCTTGGCCAGCGTCTGGGTGTACGGCCTCGACGAGATGCGCTGGTCGTATCGCATGAGCCACCTGACCTGGTTGCGTCCGTTAACGAACCGCTTGCCGAAGAAGACGCAGCTCGGGGTGGCCGCGGGCCTGACGGCGGCTGTTGAAGCCGGGCTCTGGGCTCCAACGCGCGCGCTGCGACGGATCGGGCTCAACGCGGTGGCCGATCGCGTGCCCTATCATGATGCCGCAGACCAGACCTGGACCTACAAGCTGCGTCGCATGTTCGACCGCCTCAACCCGCCGGTGACCCATTACATCGACAAGCCACGCCTGCAGCGCTGGATGGCCGGGTGGCAGGACGTCTCGATCATCAACGCCGACGGCCAGGGCTGGACGGCGCGCGGGCGTCGGACCTGATCACGCGGACGCCCCATACGCGGGCGTCAGATCGCGGCGCTGGCGTCAGGCCCGCGCGCTGGTCACACTGCCTGCATGCGATGGATTGCGCTCCTCTGCCTGACCGCCCAGGCCTGCGCCAGCGGTTCTGCCTCTCCGACCCGTGACGCCCCGCGGCGCCCACGCGATGCGGTCGCCGCCGACGCCCTGATCGAGCTGAGCGCCGATGCGATGCTCGACATGACGCCGGCGGACGCTGCCGGCGACGCCGACTTGCCCGATATGCCGCTCGAACAGGCCTTCGATATGGCAGGCGCCGAGGACGCTGCGCTGAGCGACGCGACGGCCCGCGATATGGCGCTCGATCCCGATATGGCGCTCGATCCCGACATGGCGCTCGAGCCCGATATGACGCTCGATCCCGACATGGCGCTCGATCCCGACATGGCCGATCCCCGACCGCTGCCCGAGCGCCTGCTGATCAGCGAGATTGACTACGAGCAGCCCGGCAACGATCTGGCCGACTTCGTGGAGCTGTTCAACGCGAGCCCCACGCCGGCGATCCTCGATGCGGTGACGGTCGAGTTCATCAACGGCAACCCCGTCGAGGTGTATCGCTCGGTCCCGCTGGATGGCGTGTTGGCTGCGGGCGCGCGCCTCGTGCTGGGCCAGGCTGCGGTGGTCGACGCGCTGCCCGCTGGCGTCCGCGGAGTGCTGATCGCCGGTGGGATTCAAAACGGGGCGCCCGATGCGATCCGCCTGATGACGCCCAGCGGCCCCCTCGATGGCGTGGCCTATGAAGGCAACCTGCCCGGCTTTGGCGAAGGCGCGGGGCCCATCACAGCCGACCAGGGACTCGACGCGGCCGGCAGTCTGGCGCGCTGCCCCGACGACGCAGACACCGATGACAACGCCACCGATATTCGACTTGTCGCCACCCCGACGCCCGGTTCAGCCAACGCCTGCCGCTGATGGTTTTTCTTAAACTTTGCGCGTCAGTCGGTCTCGCTCGTAGCATGTAGGTCTGCCGCAAACGAGGGGGACAGTGGCCGCATGCGAAGAGTGAACAACTATCTGCTGGCGTTGTGTCTGGGCACGATGCTTTGGGCCTGCGATGACGGGGACGAGGGCACCGAGCCCGCAGCCGCTGTCGACGCGACCGTCGTCGACATCACCCAATGCAATAATGCCATCGACGACGACGGTGACGCCCTGATCGATCTCGACGATCCGGGGTGCGAAAACGCCTCGGACAACGACGAGACCGATGAGGTCACGCCACAATGCCGTGATGGCGAAGACAACGACGCCGACGGCCTCATCGATCTGCAAGATCCCGCGTGCGAGAGCACCGAGGACGACGACGAGTCTGACGATCCGCCGCCGCCACAATGCAGCAACGGCATCGATGACGACGACGATGGCGCCATCGACCTCGAAGACCGCGGCTGCGCCAACGCCAACGACACCGATGAGTCGGACGAGCCGCTCCTGCCGGCCTGCGGCAACGGCGAAGACGACGACCAGGATGGGTTCACGGACTTCCCGTCTGATCCCGGCTGTGGCTCGGAGTTCGACGACGACGAGAGCAACGGCGACGACCAGATCTTCCCGCAATGCGGCAACGGGATCGACGATGACAATGACGGTCGCGTCGACTTGGCCGATCCGGGCTGCACCAGCGCTGCTGATCCCCGCGAGGCCGATCCCGACGAGCGGGCCCAGTGCAGCAACGGCCTCGATGATGATGAAGACGGCATCGTCGACTTCCCCAGCGAGCCGGGCTGCTCCGCCGCGGGCGACGACGACGAGACCGACTCCGAGCGGCCGCCGGCCTGCGGCAATGGCCTCGACGACGACAACGATGGCCGCACCGATTATCCCGAAGATCCGGGCTGCGCGGGTGTGGGCGATCGCGACGAGGCCGATCCGACCATCACCCCGGCGTGCGCCGATGGCATCGACAACGACCGCGACGAGCAGATCGACTATCCCGAAGATCGGGGCTGTGAGAGCGCCGCTGATGCCACCGAGACCGGCAGCTGCGGGCGCACCTATGAGCCGGCAGAGCTGGCGCCGGGCCGCATCGTCCGGGGCGACTCGCGCCGCGGCGAGTATGAGTCCGAGGGCAGCTGCGGCGGCCGCGGATCACCCGAGGTCGTCTTCTTGTATCGCATCGAGCGGCCCTTGGAGTCGCTGCGCATCGCGACCATCGCGGACGGCACAAGCGTTGAGACCACGCTGTACGTGCGACGCGGCTGCCTCGACGCGCGCACCGAGGTCGCGTGTAACCGCGAGCCTCTCAACGACGACGTCGCGGCCAATGAGCTGATCATCGAAAACCCGGAACCGGGCGACTACTACATCTTCCTGGACGGCGCGAGCGGCAACGGCGGCGACTTCGAGCTGCAGGTTGAAGAGATCGAGCTGGCGCAATGCCTCAACCGCATCGATGACGACGCGGACGGCCGCACCGACTACCCGGCCGACCCCGGCTGCATGCGCGCGTCGGATCGCGACGAGACCGACCCCGATCCGCTGCCGGCCTGTTCGGACGACGAAGACAACGACGGCGACGGCCTGGTCGACTATCCGCTCGACGTGGGCTGC
>JBNMOZ010000475.1:0-5190 GCA_051276005.1 Bradymonadia bacterium
GTCGATGACGAGCGCCACCACGCGGTCTTCGGCGGCCCGACGCGCGGTCGCCGCGGTGCGCGCCTTCTCTTCCTCTTTGACCATGCGCAGGCCGATCTCGGTCAGATCGCGCACCATCGACTCGACGTCGCGGCCCACATAGCCCACCTCGGTGAACTTGCTGGCCTCGACCTTGATGAACGGCGCCTGACCGAGCCGCGCGAGCCGGCGGGCGATCTCGGTCTTCCCGACGCCCGTCGGTCCGATCATGATGATGTTCTTGGGGGCGATCTCATCGCGCAGATCGTCGGGCACCTGCTGGCGACGCCACCGATTGCGCAGCGCGACCGCGACCGCGCGCTTGGCCTTGGCCTGACCGACAATGTAGCGATCGAGCTCGCTGACGGTCTCGCGTGGGGTGAAGGTTGCCGTGGACCCACTCATGAGGCGCTCCCGAGCTGCTCGACCACGAGCTGGTCGTTGGTGAAGACGTCGATCTGGCTGGCGATGGTCAACGCCTCCATGGCGATGGTGCGCGCGTCGAGATCGGTGTGCTTGAGCAGCGCGCGGGCCGCCGAGAGGGCGAAGTTGCCGCCGCTGCCGATGGCGATGCAGTCGCCGTCGGGCTCGATGACGTCGCCGGTGCCGCTGATGAGCAGGATGCGCTCCGTGTCAGCGACGAGCAGCAGGGCTTCGAGGCGCCGCAGGTAGCGATCGGTCCGCCAGTCCTTGGCCAGCTCGACGGCCGAGCGCACGAGGTTCTTGTTGAACGCCTTGAGCTTGCCTTCGAACTTCTCGAAGAGCGTGAACGCGTCAGCCGTGGCGCCCGCGAACCCGGTCAGGATCGAGCCGTCCAGCAGGGTGCGCACTTTGACGGCGCAGCCCTTCATGATCGTGTTGCCCAACGAGACCTGCCCGTCGCCGCAAAGGACGACCTGACCGCCCCGCCGGACGGCGAGGATGGTGGTGCCGTGAAAGGTGGGAGAGGAATCGTTGCTCATTGTGGCTCCAAGTAAGCGGGCTCCGCGTTGGCGGGCGACGTTAGGCACCGACATAGGCGCTGTCAACGCGCGGTCTTCAGACGCCGCCGCCCTCGCTCTGGATCGCCTGGGCATGCATCACGCGCAGCTGCAGTCTGTGGGTTGAGGACGGGCGGATCTCTGCGGGGGGTTGGCCATGGTGACGGTGCATCCGGAGATCGTCGTCCGCCCCATATGAAGTCTTGACGCCCGGTGCCGCGCCACACCACCTTGAGCTGGGGCTAAAGATTATGCCCTCGGAGATTCCATGACACGCATGATCGCGCGCATCGTCGCCCTTGGGGCGTTGTCCTCGGCCGCCCTGACCTCTAACGCGTGGGCCGAACCCCCGCCCCCCGAGCTTGAGGCGGCGCCTGTCGAAAAGGCCAACTCGGTCAACCTGAGCCCAATCGGCGTTGTGTCCGGCACCTACGCGCTCAACTATGAGCGCCTCTTCGGCGGCACGCATGGCTTGCTGGTTGAGGCCGTCTTCATCAGCAGCGACGACGGCGACACCAACTCGACCTCGCTGGGCGGGCAGGTCGGGTACCGCTGGCATTGGAACGGCACCCAGAACTCATGGTTCAACGGCGTCAACTTTGGGTACACGTCGGGCACCGGCGAGGCTGTCGTCGAGAGCACCAGCAACGGATCAACCACGAAGTCGAAGTTTGATGTCGATGTCTCCGTGTTCACCGCGACGCTCAACATTGGGCGCCGTTGGGCGTGGGACTCTGGGTTCAACATCACGTTCCGCGCTGGCGCTGGGTACGGCAACTATGACGTGTCCACTGACAGCGATGATGTGCTGGCTCAGGAAGCCGTCCAGCTCGTTGACGACCTGTTGACCCTCTTGCCGATCGCGGTCGATGGCGAGCTGTCCATCGGTTGGAACTTCTAGCAGATCATCGACGGCAGCGGACCAAGCGTTCGCGCCGCCCTCCTTGGTCAACGCCTGGTCCTCAGGTCGCCTCGCCCCTGAACGGGCGAACCCCCGCGCTATTAGACGTCGCTCTGGATCGCTCGCGGGTGCGCCGGCCTTCATCAGCTTGTCGACGCTCACATTGGGATAGCGCTGTGTCGTGGAGAGGCGCTGAGCGGTGGAGAGGCGCGCGTGGCCGGCATCTCACCGCGTCGGCGAGGCGCAGGTCACCCTCTACCGGCCCCGAGCAGGTGCCCTTTTCACAGACGCAAGCGTCTTGGATGCGGTGTTCGTCGTTTGCGCACGGGTCGCCGGGTTGCCCTCACCCGTCATCGCGCAGCGCACGCGGATGCGTCGCGTCGTAGGCCTTCATCAGCTTCTCGACGCTCACATGCGTGTAGCGCTGCGTGGTCGACAGGCGCGCGTGGCCGAGCATCTCCTGAATGCTGCGCAGGTCGGCGCCACTGCCCAGCATATGTGTCGCGCAGGCATGCCGCAGCCAGTGCGGGGTGGCCCCGCCTTCGCGGCAGGCGGCGCGGCTTTGGGCGACCAATCGCTGAATCGCCCGCGACTTGAAGCGCCCGCCGCGCGTGCTCAAGAAGAGCGCGGGCGTCTCCTCTTGCGCCCGCACCAACTCTGGCCGCCGGTACAGCCAGGCCTGCACCGCCGACAGCGCATGCTCGCCCACCGGTACGACGCGGGTCTTGTTGCCCTTGCCGGTGACTCGGACAAGGCCGGTCGCTTGATCGATCGCGCTGCGATCGAGGCCCTCGACCTCGCCTACGCGCAGGCCAGCGCCGTACATCAACTCCATGACCGCGCGGTCGCGGGCGGCCATCGCGTCGGTGCCTTGCGGCGCCTCGACCAGCCGTTGGGCGTCGTCGGCCGACAAGAAGCGCGGCGAACGCTGGGGCTGCTTGGGGGTGCGCACGCCCTGTGTCGGATCGATCTCCAAGTCGCCGCGGCGCACCAGAAATCGATAGAACGCCCGCACCGCCGCCAGCTTGCGCGCGATGGTCGTGGCTGCTTGTTTGTCGCGGTAGAGCGCGCGCAGATAGCTGCGCACGTCGTTTTTGGTCACGGCGAGAACATCGAAGGCTGACTGCCGATCGGCGCGGCTGTCGTCGGCGCGGCTGTCGTCGGCGCGGCCGTCGTTGGCGCGGTCGTCCTCGGCGCGGCCTTGCTCAGAGCAGTGCTGTAAGAAGAAGCCGAGATCACGCAGGTAGCCCCGCACCGTATGCGCGCTCAACCGCCGCTCGAAGGCGATGTGATCGTGAAAGTCGGTGACAGCGCTCATCGGGCTACTTGAGCCGATCGACCCAGGTCGCCCACCACGCCTGCATGTCTTCCTGGCCACGCGCCGCCATGCGGGCGCGCTTCTCGCGCTTCTTCTCGCGGCGCTTGTCGATCGGCGTGAAGAGCGACCAGTTCAGGTTGCTGGGGCTGTATTTGCTGTGAATGCCGTCGGCGCGCAGGTGCCGGCGCATCCCCCCAAACGCGGTGGTCGGCGGCGGCGTCGGCAAGTCTTCGATGCCCCGCAGCTTCGCGATGATGTGCCACGCCATCATCAGGCCGCAGGCCGTCGACTCGACATACCCCTCGACCCCGGTGATCTGGCCCGCCAGATACAGGTTCGGATCGTCATGCCAGTGCATCGCGTCGGCGAGCAGCGTCGGGGCATGCACGTACGTGTTGCGGTGCACGCTGCCATAGCGCAGAAACTCGGCCTTCTCCATGCCCGGCAGGGCGCGGAAGATACGGCGCTGTTCCGGGTACTTGAGGCGCGTCTGGAAGCCGACCATGTTCCAGGCGGTCGCGTCCTTGTTCTCCATACGAAGCTGCACGACGGCGTAGGGCTGCGTGCCATCGCGCGGATCCGTCAGGCCCACCGGCTTGAGCGGGCCAAACGAGAGGGTCTTGACGCCGCGCTCGGCCATGACCTCGATGGGCAGGCAGCCTTCGAAGTACTTGGGCGCCTCGAACGCCCGGGGCACGACCTTGTCACCGTCGATGACGGCCTGCACGAAGGCGTAATACTGCTCTTCGCTGAGGGGCACGTTGGCGTAGTCGGCCCCCTCCCCTTTGTCGTAGCGGCTCTGGCGCCATACGACGTCCCAATCGATGCTGTCGTTGTCGATGATCGGCGCGATAGCGTCGTAGAAATAGAGGCTGTCGCGGCCCGCGCGCGCCGCGATGGCCTGTGCCAGCGGCGCATCGGTCAGCGGACCGGTGGCGATGACGCTCAACCCGTCGGGCACATCCTCGACGATCTCGTTGACCAACTCGATGCCCGGATGCGCGTCGATCTTGCCGGTCACGAGGGTCGAGAAGAGATCGCGGTCCACCGCCAATGCGTCACCGGCCGGCACCGCGCTGGCGTGCGCCGCCTCGATGATGTGGCTGCCGACGTGGCGCATCTCCCACTTCAGCAGGCCGATCGCGTTGCCGACGTTCGCGCTGCGGAAGCTGTTGCTGCACACCAACTCGGCGAGGCCATCGGTGATTTGCGCGGGGGTCCGCTTCTTGGGCTTCATCTCGAACAGCCGCACCGCGACGCCCCGATCGGCGAGCTGCAGCGCGACTTCACACCCGGCGAGTCCGGCACCGACGACGTTGACCTTCATTCGCTTCCCTCACTCTTGCGTGGGCCTCAACGGTCTGGGGCCTCAATCTTTTCTGTCAATATCTCAACGGGCGGGGCGAATTCCAGGCGGCCGGCCCCAACCGCATCGACTGACGCAGGTCAGCGCGCGGGGTGGGCCTGCACATAGCGTCCGCCGGGGCTCGCCCGCAGCCAGCCGCTCATCTCGAGCAGCGTCGCATGCGTCATCGCATCGACGGCGGTCATCTGCGCCCGCTCCGCCAACTCGTCGAGCGTGGTCGGCGTCATATCGGCCACGCGCCAAAGGGCGAGGCCCTCGTCGGGCTCGCCCATCTGCATGCTTGGTCGGGCGGTGTCGCACCAGGCATCGGCCGCCGTCAAGATCCGCGCGCCGCGATTGATGAGGGCGTGGCAGCCCACATGCAGCGGGTGGTCCATGGGTCCGGGCACCGCGAAGACGGTCTTGCCCATCTCAAGCGCGGCGTTGGCCGTATGCAGCGTGCCGCTCTTGGCGCCCGCCTGCACGATGATGACGACGTCAGCGAGGGCTGCGATCCAGGGATTGCGCCTGGGAAACGTCCAGCGCGCCGCCTTCTGATGACACGCAAACGGGCTGACCAGGGCGCCGCCGCTCGCCAGCACTCGCTTAAATAACGGGACGTGCGTCG
>JBNMOZ010000476.1:0-5176 GCA_051276005.1 Bradymonadia bacterium
GAGGTCGGCGAGGGCGTCGACGACGACTGCGACGGGCGGGTCGACGAGGCGGCCGTCGACGCCGGGCGACCCTGTGTGCGCGGCGTCGGGGCCTGCGCGGTGGAGGGTCGGCGGGCCTGTCAGGACGGCAGCATCATATGCGACGCGACGCCGGGCATGCCGGGCGCTGAGGCGTGCAACGGGGTAGATGACGACTGCGATGGCGTCACTGACGAGGGGCTCGAGGGCATCGACGCGCCGTGCACGGTCGGGCAGGGCGAATGTGCGGCGCAGGGCCTCACCGTCTGCCGGGCCGAGTCCGGCGTCGTCTGCGCCGGCGAGGCGCAGCCCCCAACGCCAGAGGCCTGCAACGCGCGCGATGACGACTGTGACGGCGTCGTTGATGAAGGCGTGCGCAACGCCTGCGGCGTCTGTGGGCCTACCCCGCCCCCCGATCGTTGCGATGGCGTCGACGATGACTGCGACGGGCGGGTCGATGAGGCATTTGATCCGCTGATCAACACCCGCTGCGTGATCGGCGAAGGGGCCTGCGCGGGGCGCATCAGGTGTACCGCTGAGGGTCCGGCGTGCCAGGTGCCCGCGGGCGCTGGGGTGCCCGAGAGCTGCGACGGGCTCGACGACGATTGTGACGGCGTGATCGACAACGGCGCGCCGTGTGAGCTGCCCGCGGCCGAGGGCGCCTGCGTCGATGGCGGGTGTCGGATAGACGCCTGTCAGGGGGGCTTCGTCGATGACGACGCTGCGGTCGCCAACGGCTGCGAGCGGGGCTGCGGCGGGGTTGACGCGCGGCAGGCGATCGGGCCCGCCGACGCGGTGGGCGTCGCAGATACGCAGGGGCAGACCGCGATCGCGTGGACGTTTGGCGCCGCGGTCTTCTTGCAGGTGGACGACGCGCCCGCGCTGCGTGCCCCCTTGGTGGGCGCGCTTGATCGGCCGGTGCCGGTCTTTGATGGCGCTCGCTGGCAGGTCTTCGGTCGCCTGCGGGTCGATGGCGTGCAGCGCGTGGTGCGCGTCGACTTTGAGCCCCCCACGATCACGGCGTTGCCCGGCATCGACGCCGGCGCGCCTGATGCGCGTTTTCTGGGCGAGACCCGCGCGGTGGCTTGGTTCGCGCGTGATCGACCCGAGGCGCCGCGCAGCCTGTACGTGCTGCTCGGCGACGCCGCGCCGCGGATGATCGGGATCGAGGCTGCCCCCCATCCAACCGCGGGCCCGGGCATCGTCGGTGATGTCGACGGCCTGCGCTTGGTGGTGCCCGTACAGGCTGAAGGCGAGCTGCGATTGCGTGCGCTGACGGTGACGCCCGATGCGGTCCGCAACGACGCCGAGATCCCCACAGTCGGGCCGGTGGTGGGGCGACTTGCGGTCGCACGGATTGGCCGGACTGCCGTCATCGGACATGCCGGCGGTGGGGCGCTGCGGCTGTCCCAGATCACCCTTGAGCCCGACGGCGCGGCGCTCGAGGCGCGCCCGATCTTGCGCGGCATCGGTCAGATCGCCAGCGTGACGATAGCGCGCACGGCGGGGGGTCTCTTGACCGCATCAGCGGCGCCCGAGCAGGCGAGCTGTACGCTGCATCTTCTGCGGGGCACGGGTGAAGCGGTGGGCGAGGCGTCGGTTGGGCCCGCATGCCGTCAGGTGGCGGCCGCGTCGACGGCGCTGGGCACCATCCTGGTCTGGGTCGACGCGGAGGGCCTGGCCTGGCGCGCCGACAGCGGGTGTCGGTAGCGGGCATCGGGCGTCGAGCGCGGCCGATCACTCGCCGGGGCGATTCAGTGCACGTTCTGCGGCGCGATCAGGTGTCGGTGCACGCCAAACATGCCCAGCGGCGCATAGATCGCGTTGTCATGCACGACCAGCCGGCTCAAGTAGCCGATGGTGCGGGCGGCGAACTCGATCACGGTGTTCGCCGGATCGGTCACGTCGAGCACGAGCAGGCCGTACGGGCCGGTGCTGCCCAAGTAGGCGCGGCCATCTTCGATGTCCAACAGGTTGAAATGATAGCCAAAGAGCGTTGACGTGTCGTCGGTCGCGACGGCGCCATCCTGCGCGAAGGTGAGCTTGCGCAGATGGGTGTAGGGCTGTCGGCTCGACACGGTGTCGCTGCGCACGCCCCACCACGGGTACTTATGGGTCGCCAGCCACACGGTGCGATCGTCCCAGCCCACCGGGCGACCGTTCGCGGCCGGTGCGCTGCGACCAAAGTGGCCAGGGCGCAACGCAGCCCGGTGAATCTGATCGCCCACCGGGATGATCTCGACCAGCTGGGCCACGTCGTCCATGACGCGCAGCACGTTGAGGCTGTTGCGGCGACGCCCGAAGTCGTCCCACTGGTAGTCGACCGTGTACAGCAGCGTGCCGTCGTCGCTGGTGTCGACCAGGTAGCCGGGCACGTTGAGGCTGGGCAGCATCACCGGGCTGTCGGGATCGCTCACGTCGACGCGATCGACGTAGGTGCGCACATGGTAGAGCAGCGAGTCGCCGTCGGGGCTCGTGGCCTGCTCGGTGTGGCTCGAATGCAGCACGTCGCCGTGGGTGACCTTGTTGACGAACGGGTACTCGTTCATCGGCACGCTGCCGTCGGCGATGCGGGGGTTGTCGATGTCGCGCAGGTCGATGAAGCGCAGCGCGCTCTCGAAGTCGCGCCGGCCGTTGGCGTCTTCGACGATATGGCGATGGGTGATCGGGAAGATGCGGCTGTTCAGCGGCAGCCCGGCGCTGGGGCTCCAGTAGCGCGCGTAGAAGCTGTAGCCCTGGTTGTAGACCCGTTGGAACTCGGTCGGGATGACCAACTCACCGCGCAGGCGAGGCTGCAGCACGTCGGTCAGGTCGAGGGTGCGCACCACCTGCGCGTTGTTGTCTTCGAAGCCGATCAGGCGCAGCAGATCGCCATCCCGATAGACGTTGGGCTGCCAGCGGAACGGCAGCTCGAGCGTGGCCTCGGCCGGGCTGTCGTCTTGCGCGCTGAACGGGCGCACCTCGACGCGCGCGCCGCGGCCGTACACGTCGGTCAGCAGCTGCACCTGCTTGCCCTGCACCTTGAAGATGGCGTGCACGTTGCGCACCAGATGCAGCGTGTCGGTGAGCGTGGGCGCGTCGCGATCGCGCAGGTCGATGGTCGAGAGGCTCAGTTCGCCCACCGCGACGATGCGATCGCCGACCGGGAAGGCGCGGCGCACGCCGCCGGGGTTGGCCACCAGGCCGCGTTCGCTGATCTGGTCGTCCTGCCAGTCGAGGATGCCCACGCCGGTGAAGCTCGTGCCGTTGTCCCAGTAGTTGATGGGCAGCAGAATCAGGCCCTGGTCGGGGAAGGTCTTAAACGCCTTGTAGTCGTAGTTGGCTTCGCTGTTCGACCATTGGCCGCCGATGGGCTCGACCGAGAGCGGGGCGGGGGCGGCGAGATCCGACACGTCGTACAGGCCGATCGTGGTGCGGCGTGACTGGTTCGTGTTCTGGCGACCCACGGCCAGCAGGCGATCGTCGTGCACCTCGAAGTGGTTGACGTCATGGTCGATCTCAATGGTCGCGCTGAGGCTGGGCGCGAGGGCGTCGCTGAGGTCGAGGGTGTGCAACTCGTTGATCCAGCGGTTGGCGCGATTGCGATCGTAGGCGGTGGTGGCGATGAAGGCCCGCTCGCCTTCGAAGCGGCTGGCGCGCATCGATCCCCAGCCTTGATGAACCGGGATCTCGAAGTCGGCGTCGATGCCCAGGCTGTCGGGCAGGGCGGTCTGCATGGTGCTCAGGCGAATGAAGTTGGCCCGACTCCACGTGTGGCTGAGCACGCGGAAGGTGCCTTCGAACCAGTCCATCTTGAACTTGTCGCTGATATGCCCCGGCACGTAGACCCGCCCGCGCTGCTGCAACGCGCCGTCTGCGTCGCTGATGTCGACGTAGGTCACCAGCGTCTCGACGGGGAAGTTCGGGTCGCGCAGGTAGTAGTTGGGGTCGAGGGCGGCCACGAAGATGGCGTGGTGCGCCACGTGGATCAGCGTGCTCATGCCGTCAAAGGTGAGGCGGTCGATCTCGCGGATGTTGGCCGGGTCGGCCACGTTGATCGACAAAATCCAGGTGCGATCTTCCCAGTCGGCGGTGTTGTAGCGCCAGTAGTCGGGGCGGCGCTTGCTCACCGTGTACAACACGTCGCCCACCATGCGGCTGTCGGTCAACTCGCCGTCGACCTCGAAGCCGCCCAGCATGGTGGGCGCGTCGGGATCGTCGACGTCGAGCACCATCACCTGGCTGCCATGAAAGCCG
The DNA here is from genome assembly GCA_051276005.1 of Bradymonadia bacterium. GTDB lineage: Bacteria > Myxococcota_A > Bradymonadia > UBA7976 > UBA1532 > JBNMOZ01. The sequence continues at coordinate 4,255 of JBNMOZ010000476.1, forward strand.
TGCGGATCGGCCTCGGGATCGTACTGCCAATATTGAAAGTAGTCGCTGGAGAGCACATAGGCGCGCCCATCACGCACGTACATCTCGACGGGGATCGCCTGGAACGGCAGCCGACCGCGCACCCGCAGGTTGTCGGGATCAGAGACGTCGATGATCACCAGCCCGCGATACCGGTTGAGCACGTAGAGCAGGTCGCCCTCGAGCTTGAAGACGTCGGCTTCGACGATCTCGCGGTTGACGTCGGGCACCGCCTCGGGCACGCCGGGCGCCGCTGGATCCGCAGCGCCTCCGTCTTCAGCGACGCCGTCACCGTCTGAATCGGCGCTGGGGGCCAGATCGCGGCCGTTGCCGCCGATCTGGCCGGTGCGGCCCGACGTGCCCGCCGACAGCAGCTCGTTGCTGTTGGCGGTGGTGAACTCGGTCGCGCCGGCGACAGGGAAGATGGCCGCATTGAGATAGGGCGCGTCGGTCGACTCGGGCGGGGGCGTCGGGGGCTGCGTGACCGCGCCGGGACCCTCAGGCTCGGTCGATTCATCGCAGGCCGTCAGGCCAAAACACAGCACGAGCAGCGCGAACAGCGGTGCGCCAGACAAAAGTCGCCAGGGCATCGATGAGACTCCAATTGGGGGTGGTCAGGGACACGTCTGTGCTGTGCACAGGGCGCGCCATCCCCGACGTCGCCGCGCAGCACCGCCTTGCGACAGATGCGGTGTCGCATTCGCGAAAATCTGACAGGTGCACCCAGCAGAAGTCTGGCGGGGTCGATTCAACCGCCGCCGGTGTGTCGTCGATGCCTCACCGAGGAGCGTTGTCGCCATCCGGTCGTGCTGTGGGTGTCCCGGGTAGGGGCGGTTGACAGGGATCTGCGGGCAGGCACGGGCCTTGCTGAACAAGTCTGCAGATGCAGCTGCCAAGCGAAGGA
>JBNMOZ010000477.1:0-5172 GCA_051276005.1 Bradymonadia bacterium
GGGCAGCGAGTAGACCGCGTCGCTGAACAAGAGCAGCACGGCGCAGCCGGCGACCCCCGCCGTCACGGCCCTGAGATCGTCGCGCGCGACCCGATCGGTGATGCGGGGCAGTGAGCGCCACATGAACCGCCAGCCGCCAAACAAGAAGGCCAGGAAGAAGGCGAGCCCCAGCGGACCGTGGTCGACCAGCAGCGTCGCGTAGGAGTTCTCCATGCCGCGATGCGCCTCGACGCCCTTGTGACGGGCGCCGACCACCAGGTGCGAGGGCATGGTGCGCGCGCCGGTCCCAATCAGCAGGCGTTTGGTGGTGATCACGTCGAACGACGCGGCTTGGCGCGACATGACCGCTTCTAAGTCGGAAATGGCCTGGCTTGGCCGCATGCGATCGTCGCCGGCGAGGCCCAACCCGAGCATCACGAGGCCCGCGAGCACGCACGCGCCCAGCGCGATGCGGCGGCTGATGCGCCAGAAGAAGACGAAGAGCGCCAGCGCGACCGCGAGCATGCCGGATCGACTCAGCGTCAGGCCCGCCGTGACGAGCAGAGCGGCCGCCATCGACGCGTAGTAGCCGGTCTTCCAGCGGCCCTCGACGTAGCGCAGCCGGGCGATGGCCAGCGGCAGCGTCAGCACGATGACGGTGCCGAGCATGAGCGGGCTCGAGATACGGATGGCGGCGTCTTTGGCGTAGGCCAGCCAGGCCATCTCGCCCACCGCGCCCAGGCTCATCAGGCCGACGGCGCCGACGAGGGTCGCGATGAAGGGGCCGCGGCGCTCGTGCGCCAGGCGAGAGTTGGCGACCAGGTAGAAGACCACGATGCCGTTGCAGATGTAGAACAGCAGGCCGCGGGTCGCGGTCATCGGAAACCGGCTGAAGGGGATGATGGCGGCGCTGACCAGCACGAAGCCCAAGATCGGCATGTCGACCGGCGTGCGCAGCGCGTGGATGTTGCCGGAGGTCCCCTCACGGCGGATCAGCTTGGCGATCACGATGAGCGTCGGCACCAGGTAGATCAGGTTGATCTGCATGCCGCCGATCGACACCTCGGCCATGGCCTGCCACTCCTCGGGCAGCACCAGCACCATCACCAACAGCCACGCGAAGAGCACGACGGTCGTGAAGATGCGCGTCATGACCCGCAAGAAGGTCAGCACGATCAGCTGCATATCGAGCAGCAGCCCGCGGTGCTTGATGTAGAGCAGCTCGTAGAACAGCTTGTGGCGCGGCGTCGTGTAGTAGCCGCCCTGCACCTGAGCGCGGCCGGTGATGCCGGGGCGCACCGTGAAGCGCCGCGCATAGCCGGGGATCTTCGCCTTATGGTCTTCGAGGAAGATCGGGCGCAGCGGGCGCGGGCCGACCAGGTTCATATCGCCGCGCAAGACGTTGAGCAGCTGGGCCAGCTCGTCGAGCCGGTACTTGCGCAGGAACTTGCCGATGGGCGTGAAGTGGTTCTCGCCCTGCTTGACCAGGCGCTTGCCGATCTTCTGCTCCGAGCCGACCTTCATCGTCCGAAACTTGAAGATGTCGAAGGGCTTCTCGCCATTGCCGACGCGGGCGCCGCGATACAGCGCGGGGCCGGGATCGGTGATCTTCACGGCGAGCGCGATGGCGATCATGATCGGCGAGAGCAGCAGGATGCCCAGGCCTGCGGCCAACACGTTGTACGCCCGGCACACCAGATCGTAGATCGGCTTGGGCGGCAGCTCGATGGTCGATGGGAAAGAGGTGGTCTTCACAGGCGACGATATACCCCGCGGCGTCAGCCCAAACCAGCCGCGTGTGGAAAACCAACCAGCCGTGACTCTCTCGGGCTGGGTGGTTGGCCGTGTCACGCGGGTCGTCCCTCTCGAAAGCGCTCGTTGAAGAGCATAAAGCACAGCATCGACCAGAGCGGGCGCGACAAGTCACGGCGCCGTGACTCGTGGTCGTCGATGAGGGCGGCGACCGACTCAGGCCGCCAAAGCCCCACTCGTCTGACCCGCGCCGGGCTGAGCATGTCTCGCAGAAGTGGATTCAACGGGCCGGCGAGCCAGGTGGCCATGGGCACGTTGAACCCCGCCTTACGCCGCTTGAGCAGCACCGACGGCACGGTGCCGGCCAGCGCCTGCTTGAGCACCGCCTTGGTCTTGAGGCCCTTGAGCTTGTAGTCGGCGGGCAGCGCGGCGACGTGCTCGACGAACTGATGATCGAGGAACGGCACCCGCGCTTCGAGGCCGTGGCGCATGCTCATGCGATCGGCTTTGACCAAGATGTTGTCGGGCAAATAGATGCCGCAGTCGGCGTAGAGCACCGGATCGAGGCCGTGGGTGAAGGGGTGCGCGGCGAAGGCGTCGGCGAACAGACGCACGGTGGGCTCGATCTGCGCGGCGGGCAACCGCAGGGCGTGGCGGGCGTCCTCGGTCAAGAACTCCTTGTAGCCGAAGTGCGCTGCGGCGGGCGCTCGATTGGCGGCGGCGACGAACTGACGCGCCTTGAGATCGAAGCTGACCTTGCCGTGGCTGACGGGCAGGCGGGCCACCATCGCGGGGATCAATCGCGCGCGGGCCGCGCTTGGAAGTCGTCGATACAGTTCGCGAATCCGCCACGCGACGTGGGTGCGATAGCCGGCCAAGACCTCGTCGCCGCCATCGCCGCCCAACGCCACCGTGACGTGTTTGCGCGCCATGCGGCACAGGTACCAAAGCGGGATCGCGCTGGAGTCGGCGTAGGGCTGATCGAGGGCTTCGGTGAGCGGACCGAGGAAGACGTCCGGGTCGGGCCGCACCATCTCAACATGGTGCTCGGCGCCAAACGCCTTGGCCGCGATGGCCGCGAAGCTCGACTCGTCGTAGCCCGACTCTTCGAAGCCGATCGTGAAGGCCTTGACCGGAGAAGAGGCCGCCTTGGCCATGCACATCAGCACGGCGGTTGAGTCGATGCCGCCGCTGAGGAACATGCCCAGCGGCACGTCGGCGATCATGCGGCGCTCGACCGCGGCCTGTAGCTCCGCGAGCGTTTGTCGGGCCGCCTCACGCCGACTCGGGGGCCGCGCAGATCCAGCGGGCCGGGCGCTGTGCATCTGCTGATCCCAGTAGCGCCACGTGCGCTGGCGGCCGCCCTGCCAGACCAGCGCGTGTGCCGGCTGGAGCTGCCGGATACCCCGCAACATGGTGCGGGGCCCGGGCACATAGGTGAGGCCCATATAGTCGTGATGCGCCTGCAGATCGATGGCGTCGTCGACCACCTTCGACGCGAGCAACGCCTTGATCTCACTCGCGAAGAGCAGTGAGTCGCCCGGCCCGTTCGCCAAGAAAAACGGCTTGATGCCCAGCCGATCGCGCGCCAGGAACACGCGCTGCTTTGCGCGATCCCAGATCGCGAAGGCGAACATGCCGTTGAGCAGCGCCAGCATGTCGAGGCCGCGCGTCTGATACAGCGCGAGCAGCACCTCGGTGTCGGTGCGGGTCTCGAAGGTCAGCCCCTCAGACTCGAGCAGCTGCCGCAGCGCCTGGAAGTTGTAGATCTCGCCGTTGAAGACGATCGTCACGTCGCCGCGGGTCATGGGCTGGCGGCCGACAACGCGGGTGTCCAGGACCGAGAGTCGGCGATGCGCGAAGCCGACCGCGGGGCCGCTGCTGGCGACCAGTAAATCAGCGTCGTCAGGCCCGCGATGCCGCAGCGTGTCGCGCATGTGGACGAGCCGCTGCCGCGAGACCGGCGCCTCAGAGCCGACGTACCCGACCAGGCCGCACACGCTATCGACCCCGCGCGATGACGCCCTGCAGCATCGCTTCGTACTGGTCGACCACCACCGTGTCGCTGTGATGCGTGACCACGAAGGCGCGCGCGTCGGCGCCCATCTGGGCCGCCAGCTTGCGGTCGGTGGCCAGGGCACGAATGGCGTCGGCCAGGGCCGCGGGATCTTCGGGCGGCACGACCAGCCCGCTGTTGGCGGCTTGCACCATCAGCTCGGCATCGCTGCCCGCGTCGACGCCGGTGATCACCGGGCGGCCGGCGGCCATGATGCCGAACATCTTGCTGGGCACGCTGGTGCCCGCCATGCCGTGGCGCAGCGGCGCCAGCCCCACGTCAGCCGCGGCCAGCAGGTCGGGCAGGTCTTCGCGCGGCTGGGTGGGCAGAACGACGGCGCGGCGATCATCGCGCAGCGCCGCGGCGACCATGTCTCGCGCCTGACCGTCGCCCACCATCATCAGCCGCACGTCGTGCATGTCGTCGAGCAGGCGCCAGGCCTCAATGACCGTCTCGAGGCCCTGGCTGTAGCCCATGCGCCCGCTGAACTGCACGACGAACTTGTCTTTGAACCCATGGGCTTCGCGGAACGGGTTGTCGGCCTTGTCGCGGGGGGTGATGAACGTCGTGTCGGTGTAGTTGGGGATGACCGAGATCTTGTCGTCGGGCACGCCATGGGCCAGCAGGTGCTGCCGGAAGCCCTCGCTGATGACCGACAGATGATGCGCCTTGCCATACACCCAGTCTTCGAGGCGCTCAAAGCCCGCGACGACCTTGGGGTTGGTCAGCACGCCCAGCCGGACCGCCGCTTCGGGAAACAGATCCTGCAGGTTGTAGACGAAGGGCACGCGCTTGATGCCGGCCAACGCGGCGTCGACGATGCCCAGCGTGAGCGGCGGCGACGGCGTGAAGATCACGTCGATGTCGCGCACCGTGCTCGCCACCGCCAGCGCCACCGCAGTGAACGAGGCGTAGTTGGCCATCTTGGCCACCGAGGTGCGCCCGAAGAGTGTCTGCTTGGCGAAGATATACGTGCGAATAATCTGCACGCCGTTGTGTTCGTCGCGGGCGAAGACCTTGCCGCGCCACTGCGGATCGATCTGACCCGTCTCATGATGCGGGAACGCGCAAACGACCGTCACGCGGTGACCGCGGGCGACCAGCCCTTCGGCCAGGCCGGTCATGAGCGGCGCGTTGCCGAGCTTGTCGGGGTGGTAGTTGAGCGCGAGCAGGCAGACGTGCATCAGCGGCCTTCGGTGTTGGGGCTGCGTATGGTGCAGGCGGCGGTTGGCGTGGACGCGGGCACCTGTACCGATTCGGCGGGCCAAAGGTCAACCGTCTCCCGGTCAGTCATCCCCAAGTGCATCGAGCGCGGATTGGATTTTGCGCGCTCTCGGCCACCGCGCCCTGGCCGTGTTCAGCATGCGCCGGGCTTCGCTCTTTCG
>JBNMOZ010000478.1:0-5171 GCA_051276005.1 Bradymonadia bacterium
CGGGTCATACCGCCCACGAGCAGCACGTCGTCGACGACCTCACCGGCCTCTTCGACGGTCTTCTTGCAGATCTTGATGGTGCGCTCGACCAGGTCGACCGTGAGCTGCTCGAGCTTCTCGCGGGTCAGCGTCTTCTGCAGATGCAGCGCATCGGCGCCACCCGCAGAGATGATGAACGGCAGGTTGATCTCGGCTTCACGCGCGCTCGAAAGCTCACACTTGGCCTTCTCAGCGGCGTCGCGCAGGCGCTGCAGCGCCATCTTGTCCTGCCGAAGGTCCATCTTGTGGTCGCGGGCGAAGTCGAGGACGAGCCAGTCCATGATGATGCGGCCGTCGAAGTCTTCGCCGCCCAGGAACGTATCGCCCGCTGTGGCCAAAACCTCGAAGACCCCGTCGTAGATGCGGAGGATCGAGATATCGAAGGTGCCGCCGCCCAGGTCATAGATGGCGATGGTCTTCTCGATGTCCTTGCCGAACCCAAAGGCCAGCGCGGCGGCGGTGGGCTCGTTGATGATCCGCACGACGTCGAGCCCGGCGATGCGACCTGCATCCTTGGTGGCCTGGCGCTGCGCGTCGTTGAAGTAGGCGGGGACGGTGATGACCGCCTTCTCGATGGTCTCGCCGGTATATTCCTCGGCGACGAGCCGCATCTCTTGCAAGATGATGCTGGAGACCTCGGGCACCGAGTAGATGCGGTCGCGCAGCTTGACGCGACAGTCGTCGTTGGGGCCCTGGACGACGGTATACGGCACGGTCTCCGTCATGGTCCGCACGGCCGGGGAGTCCCAGCGGCGGCCCATGAGGCGCTTCGCGGCGTACACCGTGTTGGTCGCGTTCGTGACGGCCTGGCGCTTGGCGATGTGACCGACCAGCCGCTTGCCATTCTCCGAGATGGCAACAACCGACGGGGTGGTCTTGTACCCCCCCTTGTTGGGCAACACGGTCGGTGTGCCGCCCTCCACGATCGCTACACAGGAGTTGGTGGTGCCCAGATCGATGCCGATGATCCGCTCCATCGCGCGTGGCCTCCCTTAGAGTCTCTTTAGCGCCTTATACGCTTTTTTGATGCGCTCGTCCTTGGGGCTGAGGCGGGCTGCGCGGTCTAGCGCGGCGGTCGCCTTCTTTACCAAGGACTCCTTTTCGTAGATGCGCGCTAACAGCAGCAGGTAGTCTACGTTTTCCGGTTGCGCGTCGCATGCACTGCGCGCCAACTCGGCTGCGCGATGCAAATCGTGGTCCATTGAGACCATCAACTCCGCAAGATGTATACAAAAATCGGGGCGGCGCTGGATGGCCACTGCTTCAGCATACAGCTCCATCGCCTCGTCGAGACGAGCCACAGACTCCTGCATGTAGCCGGTCTTCCAGATCATCTCGGCCCGAATCGCCTTGGCCTTGTGCGAGACCTTTTCGTACGCCAGCCGGTAGGAATCATTATTCGGATCGAAGTTCATCGCGAGCTGGAGCGACGTCGCAGCTTCGATGAACTTCTCGCCTTCATATTGCTTCATCCCGCGCTCGTAGAACTGGGTCGCTCGATCGATCCTGCCCTGCATCGGGTTGCCGCGCCGCTCGCGCCGTTCGCGTGACGTCGACTCAAGCCGACTGCGCAGCGCGACCTTGCGGCGAATGGCCTGCCGCTGCAGGTCGGCGCGCCGCGACTGTTCCCTCTCGCCGCGGCGAGACTTCTCTTCGCCGACCTGTCGCTGGCGCAGCGCTTCTCGGGCCAGCCGTGCCGTCTCAAGGGCGTCGCGATAGGCGGTGTTGCGGGCGTTGACCGCGCGCAAATAGACCGCCCGCAGGTCGTCGTCGACCGAGAACGTGTCGTGCAGATCCGTCGCGCGGGTGTAGATGCGTCGGGCCATTTCGCCGAACGAGCCGACCTCCCGCCGAAAGAAGGTGTCGGGATGAAAGCGCTTGCTGAAGCGAAAGTACGCTCGGCGCCACTCCTTCTGGTTGTCGGTGGGCTGCATGTCTAGATACTCGAAGTGGTCGAGCTGGTCGGTCATGGCGTCGAGGAAGATGATCTCGCGGCGAGTCGTGATCGTGAGCTCGCATCGCTCGAGCAAGCGACGGCGGTCGAACTTGAAGCGGCCGAAGCGATCTTCACCGGGGCGAGACCATGGGATGCCCGGAACGAAGCCGTGCCACCCTTTGCTCTTCAGCCAGCGCGTATCGCGGGCGTCGACGCCATGGAAGTCGGGCAAATCTTCGACCTGCTCGACGAGCACCGCCTGGCCGGAGTTGCCCAGTGAGATGCCGGGCGATGTGGCCGGTCGCGACAGCTCAACTGAGGCTTCCATTGGGTCGCTGAGCGAAGGGACCGGCGACCGCTGAACCGACGAGGTTCCTAGAGTGCGCTCAATCGGTCGCCCAGGCCGCTCAACGGGCGCTTCGCCCACGCGTCGAAAGCGGCGGTCACCGGACCGCTCAACGGACTGCTCGGCGGGTCGCTCAACGGACTGCTCGGCGGGTCGCTCAACGGACTGCTCGGCGGGTCGCTCAACCGATCCAAGCAGGGCCTCGTCGTTATTCGCCGGGCCGGGGTTGATCGGGGTGCGGGGTCCGTCACTCGGAGGGATCGTCGCTGCACCGACGGCGACCAGGTGTGCCAACGCGCTGAGGGTAGGCGCCTCGCCCAGGCCGGTCATCGCGCAGACCTCGGCCACGGTGGCGATGCCGTCAAGGCGCGTCCAGATGAAGGCTTGCTGGCTGTCGATAGAGAGGGTGGTCAGGTCGGCAGACGTCACACGCTTGGGGCGGTCTTCCCATGCGCCCAGCGCCGCGAATTCGTTTGTTGCCATTTCAACCCGCCTGGGGACCGTATCATTTGCGCCGCGTACTCCTCGTTCTACCGCAGCGCGAGGCCCGATGACAACGACGTCATCGGGCCCGTGGACGTGGCGCGGGTTGTCTCCGTGCGCACGATTCAATACATTCCAGCCTTTCTACCCCCGAGGTGAACATGCGGATGGTCCTGGCTGGGCTGTTGATCTCATGGATCGCAGCGCCGATCGCGGCTGCGGCGCCTGCCTGCCCCTCGGGCAACCTGCTGTCGGGCCGCGCGCCGATCGCCTCAGGCGTGAGCCGGGTCAAGGCCGCATACGATGGCGTCGCGCCGAAGGAAGGCGACGCCTGGAACACCGGGCTGACCGCCGTGATGAGTGGTCGCACCGCGTCACTGACCTGGGACCTGGGCGAGCCGACCACCATCGACGCGCTGCTCCTACAGGGCGACAATAACGACACGTATACGATCTCGGTGTCTGACGATGGCGCGACCTTTACGCCGCTGTGGGTCGTGCCCCAGGCGCCCCAGCCGGGCATGCGCATTCGCGTACATCAGGGCGCCAACGCCGAGGCGCGCTATCTGCGCGTCCATCAGGCGACCGGCGACAACGCCTATAGCCTCGGCGAAGTGCAGGCGTTCTGCGCCAAGCCCGCCGTCTGGCCGCCGTCACTGACGCGCAAGACCGGCAAGGCGAAGGGCAAGAAGAACGCCCGCAAGTCGCGCATGGCGCAAGCGAAGATGACCTTCGGGCTGTTCGCGCTCATGCTGTTTATCGGGCTCGCGCTCGCGCGCCGCGACGCCGTCACTGACGCCATTCGCCGCAGCGCGAACGCCTGGGTGGCCATCGCGCTCGCCGCGACGATCTTCTTTGATCGCAGCGACCTGAGCGGGCCGAGCTACGCCGCATTGCTGCATGTATTCGTGGGGGGCATCGTCGTCTGGCGCCTGCCCCGCAAGGACATCGACCTGCATCGTTGGGGTCGAAGCGTCGCAGTCCTCGGTGGCGTCGCGGCCCTGCTCTACGCGACCTGGCGCACGCGCGCTGAGATTCTGCCCCGCGTCAGCGAGGAGACCCCGTACTTGATCAAGGCCAACCTGTTCTGGGTCGCGCTGGTCATCGTGCTGATCTGCTGCGTCTTCCTGGTGCTGCGCGCGGTGCGCGGCGAGCGCCTTGGGCGCCTGGCCCGCTACACCGCGCTGCTCAGTGTGGTCGTCGCCGGCGGCCTCGCTTGGGTCAACTTCGGCACGTTCCACGGCAGCCGCTCGGTGCACTACTGGGATTCGTTTCACTATTACATGGGCTCGAAGTACTTCAAGGAGACGCGCTACCACCTGCTGTACCACTGCGCCGCGATCGGCGAGGTCGATGACGGGCGCCTTGAGGAGTTCAAGACCCGGAAGATTCGCGACCTGCGCAATAACGAGCTGCTGCCGGCGATGCCGCAGTTGAGTCGTGATGCCGAGTGCCGCGCCAACTTCACGCCTGCGCGCTGGTCGGCGTTTAGGCAGGACTTGCGCCTGTTCCGCAAGAAGATGGGCTCCGCGTGGTGGAAGAAGATGTTCAAGGACCATGGCTATAACGCCAGCCCGGTCTGGAACATGGTGGGCAACGCCTTCGCCAATCACGGCTGGCTCGACCATATACCTCCGCCTGAATTTACGAATTCGCCCGCCAACCTGCGCACCAAGTCGAAGGCTGAGCGGGCGAAGATCCGCAAGAACTTCAACGACGTGCAGGTGCCGGCCTTCGAGAGCCGCATTCAGACGTTGGCGTTGCTCGATGCGGTGCTCTACATCGGCATATTCGTGCTCATCGGCTGGGCGTTTGGGCTGGAGGTCTGTGCGCTGGCGCTCGCCGTTTTGGCGATCGGCTATCCCTGGGCGTACTTCTGGACGGGAGGCGGCTTCGGCCGCGTGCCCTGGCTATTCATGGCCACGGCGGGCATCTGCCTGATGAAGCGTGGCTGGCCATTATTGGGTGGCTTTGCGGTGACCTGGACGACTCTGCTCAGGGCGTTCCCCGGGGCGATCGCGGCCGGCATCGTGCTGCGGGTCGGCTGGAACATCGTGCGCCACCGGACCGTCACTCGGATCCATCGGCGCGTCATTGTTGGGGCCATCTTGGGCCTCGCCGTGCTGATCCCGGCCAGCCTGCCGTCGTCGGACGGGATCGGCGCGTACCAGGAGTTCTTGGGCAACTCGATGAAGCACAAGCAGACCCCGCTGACCAATCACATGGGCCTGCCGATGCTCGTCGCCTGGGGCCCCAAGCTGGTCGCGCGGCACACCAAAGACAGTCGCCTCGAAGATCCGTTCAAGATCTGGAAGGAGACGCGGCTGTCGACGCTTGAGGACCGCAAGGTGCTGCATTACGCGCTGC
>JBNMOZ010000479.1:0-5161 GCA_051276005.1 Bradymonadia bacterium
CGACCTGGTCATCGCCGAAGATCAAGCTGTGGTGCGGTATGCGTTGGGCGGCCATTTGGCGCTGGTGGGGCGCTGAAATACGCCGACTTGGCGGCCCAGCGCAGAATCAGACGCAGAATCAGACGCCCAGGAACAGGCGCTTCCCGAAAGCCACCGATAGATCGGTCGCGAAGATCTTGCGGGCGGCGCTCTCGACGTCATACGGCACGCGCAGATACTCGAACGCTCGCGTTTGCGTGTCGAAGAGCCCGCAGCAGGCGCGCGCGTCGTAGTCGCGGGGCTGGCCAACGCTGCCAACCGTGATGATGTATTTGCGATCGGGTTCGAGCACGAACCGGGTGCGCAACACCTCTTCGGCCGCTTGCGCGTCGTAGCTGAAGCTCTTGCACAGGTGGCTGTGGCCGATGAACGTCACCGCCGCTTGGGACTCGTAGTTTGAGACGATGTCGCGCATCTGGTCGAGCACGAAGATGTATTCGAACTCTTCGAGCGCGATCGGCGAGGCGTGGCTGAAGGCGATGTCGCCCAGCCTATGAATGTACGGCAGACCCGAGAGCCACTTGCGGTGCGTGGACGAGATCCGGCGCCCGTGCCAATCGAGCGCCTGTCGGGCAGCCGCGCGATAGAAGCTGTAGTCCATGCGGCCGCAGACGGCCGCGTCGTGGTTGCCCAGGACGGTGACGTCGGCCTTGGCGCGCACGAGCGCGCAGCACTCATTGGGCTGCGCGCCGTATCCCACCACGTCACCGAGACAGGCGATGTAGTCGACATTCTGTGTCGCGAGCTTCGCCAGGCAGGCTTCGAGCGCCTCGAGGTTGGCGTGTACGTCTGAGATGATCCCGATCCGCATCAGTCGTCCAGATCGTGGTCGGCGGCGACGCCGCTCAGGCTCGCGCCGGGGCCGACGTCAATCGACTCCAGCACCTCGGAGAAGTCGGGGCTGACCCGATCGGGCCCGGCCACTGAGAAGGCATCAGCGAGGCGTTCGCCGAAGTCGGCGGCGTCGCCGAAGCTGACTGAATTGACCAGCCCGATGGCCTCGGTCAAGCAGGCTTGGGCGCCGGCATCGGTGCGCTGGTCGCGGGCGGCCGCCAGGGCACCGCGCGCGTCGCCGCCCAGCAAGGCGAGGGTGTGCGCGACTCGGTTGTTGGCGTCGCCTTCGGATTCGACCAGGTCGAGCGCCGGGCCAATGATGCGTCGGCCCATGCGGGCTGCAGCGCGCGAGATGACCGGCCACTCGGGCTCATCGGCCGACGGCAGCAGCGCCAGCAGCGGCACGAGCGCGCGCTCGGAGCGGATCTCGCTGAGGAACAACGCGCTCGCCAATCGCAGGCTGGTGCGGCGCGCTTGCAGACCGCCGAGCACATGGCTCTCAAAGGCTGGACCCTTGGCGAGGGCGGCGGGCACGGCGGTCAGCAACTCTTCGCGCGGCATGGCGCGCAGCGCATCGAAGATGGCCGGCACATGCACGCTGCCCGGACGCTGCAGGAGCAGCAGCGTGGCGTCGAGGCGCTGTTCGGACCGCGCCAGGCAGGCCAGCAGCCTCTCGTCGGTCAGCTCCTCGAGCTCGAGGACCTCTTCGAGCTCGATGGAGTCGTCTGCCAGATGGATTTCGACCGGCTCGGGCGCCTGGGCGGCCCGACGGGCGCGATCCATGGCGCGGGCGGCCAGCTCTTCGATCTCTTCGTCGACGCGCAGGTCGAGCTCTTCGGCGTGGGCCAGCAGTGCTTCCCAGTTGTCCCAGATGTCGAAGGTGTCGAGCTCACAGGGCCGCAGGTTCAGGTTGACCTCGGCGAAGTTGGCGAGCAGGCGCCGCAGCAACGACGCCGAGTTGGCGGCCAGCTTGAGATCGAAGGCGCGCTGCCGCATCGGCGGATCCATCGCCAAGCCGAAGTGCACCGCGCCCTCGAGGACCCGCCGCGTGATGGCTTCGAACCAGCCCGCCGGGAACGACTTGATGCGCAACAGGTAATCGCGTCGCTCTGGCGCGCTCCAATAGCCCAGGATTCCGATCGCGAGCCGCGCCTCGGAGGCATTGGAGAGCGTCTCGAAGGTGTCGGCCTGGAAGTTGTGCCGCAGGCGTCCAACCCGGTCGTGCTCATCAGCGACCACCGCCGCGATGGCTGCGGCGCGCGGTTGAACCTGCGCGTCGAGCTCGGCGCGGGCCAAGCGAACGTTGGGTTCGAGCGGTCGCGCGTGATGCCGCCGATAGGCCGGCGCGCTCGGGTCGACGTACAGCCGCACGTCGGCCGCGAAGCCGGCGCTCAGCTTATCGAGAATGCGCACGCCGTGTTCGCTCTGATCGTCGATGGGCCAGAAGACATGGGCGTTGACCTCGCCGTCGTCGTCGCGGCCCACGATGAGCAGACCGCAGATCGGACCCTGCGACGGCGTATGGAGTTGAAAACGCAGCTCGGCGGCCGCATTGAAGAAGACTGCCTCTTCGTCGCCGATCAACGCTGCGGCGATCAGGCGGTCGTCCTCGCCGAAGTCGAGCCAGGTGTATTCGCCATCGACAGTCTCAAACGCAGGCCCACTCGGCCGCGCGCGCTCGATATCGGCCAGGCTCACGACATGGGTCGGATCGTCATCGCCCTTCGGGGGCGCGACATCCAGCGACCAGCCCTCGCCGATCGCTTCCCAAGCGTCAGTCGGAGAGTCGTCGCCGCCGGGCTGCGGGGGCGGTGCGTGAGACGCCACCGCCGAGGGTCGGGCGCTCAGAAGCTCTGAGAGCAGGTGGTCGGCCTTGGCGTCCGACGTCGGCTCAGGCGTTTGCGCATCGACGATCGGCGTGGGCTGCACGCTGGGGGTCGAGGGCGGCCGCACAGCGCCGATGGCGTCGAAGGCGTCCTCGACCGCACGATCCATGCTGGCCAGCGACGCCACAGGTGGCTGCTCGGCGGCGGCAATCGGAAGCTCCACGGTGGGCGCGTCGGACGGCGGGCGCGGCTTCGCCTCGTCTGGAGCCTGAAGGGGCGGGGCATAAGGGGCCAGCGCGGGCCCACGCGGCGCAGGCGCGCGCGCTTGGGTCGCGTCGTCCAACACCAGATGCTCGGTCGCTAACGTGGGCTCGCCCAGCAGGCGCGTGGCGAGATCGGCGGCATCGTCGGCGATTACATATAGAGCGGGCTCAACCTCGCCGAGGCTGCCCGGTGCAGGGGTGAGCTGGCCGAGCGCCCAAGCCTGCGCCGCGCGCAGCTCGTGGCGCGCGTTGGCCGGGATGATCAACGTGGCGCCGGCGCCCAACCCGCGGACCAAGACCGGCGCCGAGCCTGCATATCGCCAGCCGCAGCTGGGGCAGCTCAGCGGATTGAGGGCGCCGAGGCCCCCATCGACGATGCGCTCTAGTAGCCCGCGTCCTGCGCGCGCGTTGATCTCGGTCACCAACTGGCCGCCGAAGACCGACTGACACCCACCGCAGAGCACCGCTGTGGCGCGATGATGGGCCTGCATCTGCTGCGAATGCATGCGTGATCTCCTTGAAAACCAGTGGCGGCACCATAGCAGGTTTCTTGCGAAGTGGCCGTCCTCGGATTCGGTCGGGCCTGGGCGCTAATGGTGAGACAACGTGACCCACGCTGCGCTCGGTTTTGGTCGATAGAATCGGGTGGCCATTTTTTTTCTACTTGATCCGCCGCGGTCATCTCTCCATACTCCCGCGGTGTTCGGCGGTACCCTACTGCGGGCCGGAATTCTTGCCCTCCTGGCAATTCCGACCCCTCGGGGAGCGCGGACGGAAGCCTCCGGTCATTTCCGGGTGCAAATGTCATTCGAATCGGCATGCCGCTGGGTTCAGCGGGTCGGTCGAAGGCAGGGTGCACAGTTGGTCTTTCGTGTGCTTGTTGACGAGCCGGGATTACGCGCTGTGTATGCGCCTTCGCCTCTGACGAAGGACTTCACTGGCGTGTCGGTCTCGCAAGTTGGCGACGCGGTTCGGATCTTTTTCATGATTGCGCCGGGGCTGTAATACCAGACACGCTCCGCGCTGCTCGGGGATCGTCTAATGGCAGGACTGCGCCTTCTGGTGGCGCCTATCTAGGTTCGAATCCTAGTCCCCGAACCACCCACTGGCCCGTTCGTCTAGTGGTTAGGACGCTGGCCTCTCAAGCCGGTAACACGGGTTCAAGTCCCGTACGGGTCACCACCCCGATCGACATATGTCGGTCGGGGTTTTTTTATTCGGACGTCGGTTGTTTTCCTTCAGAGCCGCTGTACCCGCGAACGGTCGCTAGCATGGCCCTGGGCAGCCGCAAATCGCGTCGCAGCCGACGACGCTTACGTTTCTCATCGCTTACGTTTCTCATCGCTTACGCGCGCTCGTCTGTTCGGTGTTCTGCGCGCCGGGGCGATCTCTTTCGCGTCTTGGGGAACCATTCCCTGAGGCGTGGCGAGATACCGTACGTGAACATGATCTCGCTCACTGATGAGAGGCAGGCGCGACAACGGCGTATGCTCCAACAAGCTGTCGCCGGCGATCCCCGGGCGCAGCGCCAGCTGATCGACGCCCAGGCGCCGGCGATCTATGCGCTGCTCGACCGCATGCTTCGGCCGCGGGGGCTCTCGGCGCAGATCGATGACGTCGCGCAGGACACCTTCATCGCCGTCTTCGCTCAGCTGCCGCGCTTCGACGTGGACGGCGCCGCGAAGCTGTCGACCTGGATCCTCACCATCGCGTCTCGCCGGGCCATCGACGCGATGCGCCGGGCAGAGCGCCGAGCGCGCCGTCGCTGGTTCGCGCCCAAGCCCCGCGCCCTGGCAGCGCCCGACTCATCGCTTTTGGGCCGCCAGCTCGCTGCGATCGTCGGCGAGCTGCCCCCCGATCAGCACGCCGTCTTCGTATTGCGCGCCTGTCATGAGTTCGCTGACGCCGAGATCGCCGGCGCGCTCGATATCCCCATCGGCATCGTCAAGTCACGCCTGAGTCGTGCGCGCGCTCGTTTGAAGACGGCGCTCGCCGAGGAGCCTCTCCATGGTTGATTCGAGCCAAGATGAGGCGCGCATCGATGAAGACCGCCTGGATCGCGCGCTGGCAGGGTGGGGGACGCATGGTCCGCCCGCCGACTTCGCCGATCGCATCCTTGTGCCCCGGCGCTCGCGACGTGGCGTGGGCGTGCTCGCCATCGCGGCCGTGCTCTGCCTGGCGATCCGTGGCTGATGGTGG
>JBNMOZ010000480.1:0-5147 GCA_051276005.1 Bradymonadia bacterium
GCACGTCTTCTCGGCGGCAAGCTGGTCCTCGAAGTGCACGCCCGCTGCGCCGGCCTCGATCATGGCCTTCATCAGCTCGTAGGCGTTGAGCGCGCCGCCGAACCCGGCTTCGGCGTCGGCGATGATCGGGGCGAACCAGTCGCGCTGCACGTTGCCCTCGGCCGACTCGACCTGATCGGCCCGCAGCAACGCCTGGTTGATGCGCTTGACCATGTTGGGCACCGAGTTGACCGGATACAGGCTCTGGTCGGGGTACACCTGCCCGCTGCTGTTGCCGTCGGCGGCGACCTGCCAGCCCGAGACGTAGATCGCCGGCAAGTTGGCCCGCACCATCTGCACCGCCTGGCCACCGGTCAGCGCGCCCAGGCTGGGCACGAAGTCGCGGGTGTTGAGCATCTCCCAGAGCCGCCGCGCGCCGCGATCGGCGAGGGTGTGCTCGATGCGCAGCGAGCCGCGCAGGGCCTCGACCGTCTCTTGGGTGTACGGGCGCTGGATGCCTTCGAAGCGGGTGTCGGCGAAGGTGCTGTTGGGCTTGGACATGGGGATCTCCGTTGTGGGGTGTGGGGGGCTCTGCGGGGTGGTCAGGATGGTCGTGATTTGCCGATAGGCCGGCAGGGTGAGGAACGCGGTGACTTGCTCTTCGGTGAGCAGATCGGTGAGCAGCGCGGCCGCGGCGTCGTAGCGGTCGCGGGCGCCGGGCAGGGCGGCGCGCTCTTCGGCGAGCAGGGCGAGGGCGAGCTCGACGGTCACTGGTCGGCCGTCGTCGAGCAGCGCCGCGTGGCGAATCCATTGTTGAACCTGGGCGCGCGAGATCTCGGCCGTGGCGGCGTCTTCCATCAGATCGTAGAGCGGCACGCAGCCGTTGCCGTCGAGCCAGGCCGCCAGATATTGCAGCGCGACGCGCAGGTTGTGGCGCAGGCCGGCTTCGCTGCGCGTGCCCTGCGGGGCCTCGAGCATCTCGGCCTCGGTGGGCGTGTGGCCGCTCGGCATAGAGGCGATCTGATTGGGCCCAGGCATGTGCGCGTCGAAGACCTCGCGGGCCAAATCGACCAGCCCTGGGTGCGCGACCCAGGTGCCGTCATGGCCGCCGCGCACCTCGCGCAGCTTGTCGGCGCGCACCTTGGCGAGGGCTCGCGCGTTGGCGTCCGCGTCGCGCTTGATGGGGATCTGCGCCGCCATACCGCCCATCGCGTGCACGCCGCGGCGATGGCAGGTCTCGACGACGCGCCGGGTGTAGGCCTGCATGAAGGGCTGGGTCATGCCCACCTGATCGCGGTCGGGCAGCACCCGATCGCGGTCGTGCATGACGGTCTTGATGTAGCTGAAGATGTAGTCCCACCGCCCGCAGTTGAGGCCCGCCGAGTGGCGGCGCAGGGCGTAGAGGATCTCGTCCATCTCGAACGCCGCCCACAGGGTCTCGATGAGCACCGTCGCCTTGACCGTGCCGACCGGCAGGCCCACCGCCTCTTGGGCGATGACGAACGCGTCGTCCCAAAGCTGGGCCTCTTCATGCTGCTCGAGCTTGGGCAGATAGAAGTATGGCGCTGAGCCGTTGGCGACCAGCTGGCGGGCGGTGTGGTGCATGTACAGCCCGAAGTCGAACAGGCCCGCGGGCACCGGCGCGCCGTCGACCAGCACATGCGCTTCGTCGAGGTGCCACCCGCGGGGCCGCACCATCAGCACCGCGGCATCGGGGCGCAGCGCGTACCGCTTGCCGGTCGTCGGGTGGGTGAAGTCGATCTGGCGGCGCGCCGCGTCGCGCAGGTTGATCTGGCCGTCGAGCATGTTGGCCCAGGTGGGCGCCGTCGAGTCCTCAAAGTCGGCCATGAACACGTTCGCGCCCGAGTTGAGGGCGTTGATGATCATCTTGCGGTCGACCGGCCCGGTGATCTCGACGCGGCGATCGAGCAGGTCCTCAGGCAGCGCGGCGCAGCGCCAATCGCCTTCGCGGATGGCCGCGGTCTCGGGGCGCAGCTGCGGCAGCGTCCCTTGGCGTGCCTGGCGCGCCTTGAGCAGCGCGTCTCGACGCGGGCGCAGGGCGCGGGTCAGCTGCGCGACCAGACCCAGGGCGTCGGGCGTCAAAAGTTTGGCGTACCGCGGCGGCAGGGCGCCCAGAATGCGAATACCGGTAGACATGACAACCTCCGTAGATACTGCTGAATCAAGGGTGTCAAACTGTAGTAACGGACTGATTGAAGTCCAGTGTTCTCAGGCGGTTGCTGGCGCTCGGTTGGGTTGTTGTCAATTTGTTGACATGTAAACTCTGTCAATCGTTTACAAAGGGGAATGAGCAAACTCAGACTGGGCGCCAAAGTGCGCGGACTCAGACGCAAGGAGCGATTGACGCAGGCCCAGCTGGCCGATCGGCTGGGGGTGTCAACGAGCTACGTCAACCTGATCGAGCGCAACCGGCGACCGCTGACGGCGCCGCTGCTGATCAAGCTCGCGACCCTCTTCGAGTTCGATCTCACCAGCTTCGCCGTCGACGACGACGAGCGCCTGACCGGGCAGCTCATGGAGGTCTTCTCGGATCCGGTCTTCGACGCGCACGACCTCATCGCCACCGAGGTGCGCGAGGTGGTCGCGCAGGCGCCCACGGTCGGGCGCGCCGTGCTCGAGTTGTACACGGCGTTTCGGCGCAGCCAGACCCAATCGGCCACCTTGGCCGCGGGCTTCACGGCCGCGCCGCCGTCCGAAGAGATCGCCGAGCTCATCGAGCGCGAGTGCAACTACTTCGACGCCATCGAGCGCGCCGCCGAGCAGCTGCGGTCGGACGCGGGGCTGGGCGCGTCGGCCGTCGACGGCGGGTTGACCGCGTACCTCGAGCGGGTCCACGGCATGCGGGTCAGCGTCGAGCCGAGTGAGGCGATGGGCAAGGCGCAGCGGCGATTTGATGCCGGGGCGCACACCTTGCGGCTGTCCGAGGCCCTCGCGCCGGCGAGTCGGGCGTTTCAGATCGCGCATATGGCGGGCCTGCGGGTGTACTCGAGCACCCTGGACGCGGTCATCGAGGGCTATGGCATCTCGGCGGCCGCGCGGCCCTTGGCGCGGATTGTCTTGGCCAACTCATTCGCCGCCGCCGTGATGATGCCCTACACCCGATTTTTGGCGGACGCTGAAGCCACCCATTACGACGTCGAGCGCCTGCGCCAGCGCTTCCACGCCAGCTTCGAGCAGGTCTGTCATCGCCTCACGAGCCTGCACCGAGACGGGGCGCGCGGGGTGCCATTTCACCTGGTGCGCGTCGACATCGCCGGCAACATCAGCAAGCGGTTCAGCGGGTCGGGCATCGCCATCGCGCGCTTCAGCGGCGCGTGCCCGCGGTGGAACGTGCACGCCGCGTTCATGACCCCCGGGCGGGTGCGCGTGCAGGTCAGCCAGATGCCCGATACGGCCGACGGCGCCCCCGGGCCGGTCTATTTGTGTATCGCCCGCACCGTCGATCGCGCGGGCGGGGGCTTCGACGACGACCACGTCATCCACGCGGTGGGCTTGGGCTGCCTGATTGAGCACGCCGATCGGCTCGTCTATGCCCAGAAGATCAACCTCGATCCCGCCCATGCGGTGCCGGTGGGATCGACCTGCCGGCTGTGCCCGCGAGACGCCTGCGGACACCGGGCGATGCCGCACCTCAAGGCCGCGCTGGTGGTCGATGAGAGCGTGCGCGGGCCGACGTTCTACGCGGGCTCGTAGGCCGCTGGCGCCCGTATCGCGGGTCTAGAACTCATCCCCAAACGCGTCGAGGCCGCTGAGATCCAGATCGGCGTTCGTCGCTGCACCCACGCCCACGCTGACCGCGCCAATGTCGACCTCGGGCGCGCCGAGCCCAACCTCGACGGCGGCGCGGATGCGGTAGTCGCCCGCCGGCACGACGCGGCTGTAAGCGCCACTCTCAAAGGGCAGGGCGTAGCGGGTGGGCGTGCCCGGCGGCGGGTTGGCGGGCACCGCGATGATGGAGATCTCGGGGCCCAGGCTGTCGATCGTGAAGACCCGCGCGATGCCGGCGGGATCAAGCACCAGGTCGACGTCGACGGTGGCGTCCTCGGCGACCAATACACCGGTCGTCTGGCCGTAGAGGACCGCGACGCCCGCGCCTTCGCCGATGACCTCGACCAGGTTGATGGCGCCCGCGTCGACGTCGATAAAGAGCGCCTCGGGGAAGGGCGACTCGAAGCGATGGGCGCGCCCGTCGAGGTGCACCTCAACCGCGCTGATGCCGGCGGGCAGCGCCGCCGCGATCGGCAAGCGGAGCGTCGCCAACGCGGCGCTGTCCATGCAGCCCAGCGTGAATGAGAGCAGCATCAATGAGAGCAGCGCGGCCATTGAGGCCAGTGAAGCAGCGAAGCTCCGCATTATTCGTCTCCTCGCAGCCGGACGCGAATGCGCAGGCGGGTCGCCTCGCTGCCCTGGTCACCGGGCAGCGGCCGATTCGGGTCGGGCGTCGCCGCGTCGATGCGCAGATCGGCCGGCGGTGGCAGCGCGTCCTCGGGCAGCAAGGGCGGCGCGATCAACAGGCGGGGCAGGGGTGCGCGCTGCAGGGCGCCGTCCTGCCAGGTCACGCGGGTCGCCGTGCCGGGCGCAAAGGTGGCTGTCTCGCCGCTCGGCAGCGTCAAGATCAGCGGCAACCGCGCCACATGCACGTCGGCGGCCCCGGCCTGAAGGGCGACCCGGATTTCGGGCGGCGCGTGTCCGGGCTCGAAGAGCAGAGTAGAGACCGCCAGCCGCGTCAACTCGCCCAGCGCCAATACGGTGCCGTCGATAAACGTCAGCTCGGCGGCGCTCTGCGCGCGGGTCTGCACGCCGTCGCCCAGCGCGAGGCCCTCGTCGAGGGTCGCGGCGCGCCACTCGACCTCGGGCGGGATCCGTCGCTCGACGGTGCCCTTCAGGTCGCTGACGATGCCCACCACGGGCGGCGCAGCCAACGCGGTCCCCGTCGCGATCACGATCCACAGAATTGCGAAGCCCCTCATCGGCGCACCTCCAGGCTCAATCCGGTGATCAGCCGATCGACCGAGTCGCCGTCGCGCTGCGCGCCCAGCCAGCGTGCGTCTGCGCTCAGCGTCCAGCCGGCGACCGGGGTCCAGCCCAGATCGGCGCCCGCGCGGGGGCGATACTCGCGGCCGGTCTCGGTCCAGCGCAGACCGACG
>JBNMOZ010000481.1:0-5141 GCA_051276005.1 Bradymonadia bacterium
CAAGCTGCCCTTCACCCGGCTCGAGACGAACATCGCGCAGACCTCGGGCTCGGCCGCCGGCAGCATGACCTCGACCGCCGGCCTGCTCGCCGCGATCCCCGCGATGATGCTGCTCAACTTTGAGTTGGGCTGGGTCGAGCTGTACCTGTGGACCGTCTCGGTGGCCTGGCTGGGCGTCTTCTTCGCGGTGCCCCTGCGCCGCCAGATGGTGCTCGTCGAGAAGCTGCGCTTCCCCACCGGCACCGCGACCGCGAACACGATCATGGCCATGTTCGCCGAGGGCGGCGGCGCGGTCCGCAAGTCCAAGGCGCTGCTGTACTGCGCGCTCGTCGCGGGCCTGTTTACCCTGGGTGGCCACTTCGTGCCTTCGCTGAGCATGCCGCCGCTCGCGCAATGGGCCGCGGCGCTGTTCAGCGAAGACTCGATGCTCGCGGTGGGCCTCGCGACCGCCGGCGCCTACAGCTTCAAGCTCTACATCTCGCCGTTGATGCTCGGCGCCGGCGTGCTCATCGGCATGCGCGTCGCGGCTTCGTTGGCGGCCGGCGCGATCTTCTCGTGGGCCATCCTGGCGCCGTTTGTCGAGTCGCAGGGCTGGGTCGCGGGATCGACGATGAGTTACGCCTCGGGCGCCCGCGGCTGGATCCTCTGGGTCGGCGTCGCGATCATGGTGGCCGACGCCCTCACCCAATTGGGCCTGTCGTACAAGACCATCATCAACACCTTCCGCAGCACCAGCGACGGCACCGAAGCGGCCGACACCAGCGACGACCAGATCCCCAATAAGTGGTGGATCGGCGGCCTGATCGCCGCGACCTGCCTGACGACCTTCACCGCTTGGAAGATCTTCGGCATCGCGCCGTGGATGTCGGTGCTGGCCGTCGCGCTCTCCAGCGTCTTGGCGGCCATCGCGGTGCGCTCGACGGGCGAGACCGACATCAACCCCATCGGCGGCATGGGCAAGGTCACGCAGCTGGTTTACGGCGGCCTCGCGCCGGGCAGCATGAGCACCAACCTGATGGCCGCGGGCATCACCGGCGCGGGCGCCAGCCAGGCCGGCGACATGATGCAAGACCTCAAGACCGGCTACCTGCTGGGCGCTTCGCCACGCAAGCAGCTGATCGCGCAGCTCATCGGCATCGCCGGCGGCATCCTCGTCTGCGTGCCGATCTACATGCTGTTCATCAACGCGTACGGCCTCGCCGGCATGCAAGGCGCCGATCCGAAGACGGCCTTCCCTGCCCCGGCCGCCCAGGCCTGGAAGGCCATGGCCGAGCTGCTCTCACAGGGCCTCGACGCCATGCCCACCAACGCCGTCTACGGCGTCATCGCCGGCGCAATCTTCGGCACCGCGGTGCCGATTATGCGCAAGGCGTCGCCCGCCGCGGCCAAGGTGCTGCCCTCGGGCCTCGCCTTCGGCATCGCGTTCATCATCCCGGCCTTCTACTCGCTGGCCATGTTCTTCGGCACCGCGATCTTCTACATCTGGAAGCGCCGCGCGCCGCAAGACGCAAAGGATCTCGGGTTCGCGGTCGCCTCAGGGCTGATCGCCGGCGAAGGCCTCATGGGTGTCGTTAACGCAGTGCTGACGCTCGCGGGCGTCAACCGTGAATGGTTGCTCGCACTCTTGGATGCTGGTTGAATCTACCCGCATCGACGGATTTGACGAACTCACACGGAGACCCCATGCATCAGGACGTCCTCTTCGACCTCCCGCACGCCCGCGCGCCCTTCGAGGGCATCATAACCGCAGGCCAACCGAGTGCTGAGCAGCTGCGCGCCGTCGCCGCGGCCGGCTACAAGCTGGTCATCAACACCCGCGCGTTCGGCGAGCCGCTTGTCGATCAGTCACAGGCGTTCGTTGAAGGTCTGGGCATGCGCTATCTGCATATCCCGATGAGCGGTGCGGGTGATCTGACGATCGCCAACGCGAAGATCATGGCCGACGCCCTGGCGGCCGACGACGCCCTGCCCGCTCTGGTGCATTGCGCCAGCAGCAACCGCGTGGGCGCTCTGTTCGCGCTCAAGGCGTTTCATCTAGAGGGCAAGAGCGCCGACGACGCCCTGGCCGAGGGGCGGGCGTCCGGCCTGACCGGCATGCAAGCCATGGTTCGACCCCTGCTGAAGTAGGCGGTCTAAAGATGCAGCCCGCGCCGGGCTGATCCTGACGCTGCTGTCGGGGGGGCTGCGGTCGCGACCGCGTTCGCCGTCTCTACAGGTCGATGTCGACCGGAACCGAGGGCAGCGAGCGCTGCTCGTTGTCGGCAGAGTATGCGATCAGCGAGAACGTATAGCCGTTGTCGACTTCGAGCGTGACCGCCTGGGTATGCTCGATGGTCTGCCACTCCCAGCTCTCGGCCGAGGTCAGGATGTCGGCATCCTGCCAGCGCACCCCGGTCAGGACGTAGCGCGTCGCGCCGTCGACGGGATCCCAGCGCAAGACGACCGTGTCGACCCCAATGACCTCATGCTGCAACCGAGGCCGCGGCAAGAAGCCCGTCTCGCGCCCGCACATCAGACAGTCATCGTTTTCGCTCTGCGGTCGCTCCGGGGCGCGCTCGTAGTCCTCGCCCAGAATGCACAGCATCCGACAGGCCCGAGAGCGACACGGCCCGCACGCATCATGGGTGCGCTCGATCTTCGATTGCGCGATCTCGGCCGCAGTGGCCTGAGTGTGCGCTCTGGGCTGGATCTGGATGAGATCGCGATAGTCCCGCGCCCCAAGGGCATTGTTGATTTGGCCGGGCTCGGCGTCGACGTCGCCGCAGCCGCTTAACCCGACCGTCATGCCGATCAGCGTCATGGCGATCAAGGCGAGCCTGCAAAGACCCAGCGCCAGTCGCCCCACAGTTACGCGGATGTCCATCGACTACTCCTCGAGGGTCCGAATGCTCTCGGTGGCACCGGCGTAGATAGCGTACACGCGCGCATCGGGATCGCCCTCCGCTTGCGCTTCGAGTTCCTGATATCGCTCGCGAATGAACGCGAACAACTCATCACGAAATTCAGCCACGTCTTTGGGCTTCCCACGAAACGTGAAGGTGCGCGCAGCAGCGGTCTCGGGCTCGTCGCTCAAGAACCGCCGGCGGACCGTCTCGGTGACCGCTTCGAGGTGCTCGTACAGCGCGTCGATGCGCGACTCCCAGGCTTCATCGCTGTACAGATCGTGATGGCTGTCGACGACCTGGTAGCGCGCTTTGGAGCCCGTACGCGTCGGCAGCGTCTCGATTCGACCCTCGCGCAGCAGAGCGCGCACGGCGAGTCGGGTGCTGTCGAACTCGTTGCAATGCGGCAGGCGGTCGGCCAACTCGTCCATCGTCATCGGACGCTGCAACAGCAGGTCTTCGATGCGGCGCATCAAGTTCGTCTCGGTCTCCGCGAAGAAGCCGCCCTTGTTGAAGCGCGCCGACAGCGCCTTCACCGTGCGGGTCGACTTGCCGAAGATCAGCGAAATCAAATTGATGGTCGAGTGCTTGCGCTTGGCTTCACGCCAAAGCGCCAGCGTCATCATGTCTTTAACGGTGTCGAGCGGGTAGTTGAAGTCGACCGCCATCTTTACGGCTGGATAGAACGACGCAAACAGAATGCGCAGAACGTATTCGGGATACGGGATCACGTGAATCGAGTTGTCTTGCGCGTCGTTCGCCGACATATCCACTCCCCGGTTCGAACCACCCGACGCTCGTATGAGCCCAGTCGTGCCGATCAGCCTACCGAACCCGCCACCGACCCGCAAGCCGGCAAGTCATGGCCCCGTCGAGCGGTTTGCTGGACGCGTGCGGTCGCCCGATGCCCCGCTCACGGCCAAAGTCACGTCCGACCAGCGCACGACTTGGCCGTGTCTGCGCTGGACACCCGGTATACTGCTCGGTAGAAACTCGCCTCGCAGCGTCGTTGGCGGTAGACTGCCGCTCCCGACCTCTCGAGACTGGTATGCCTATGTCGCGCCCCGATCCGCGTGAGATTCGCCGCCGCCCCATGGCGCGCGGTGCCGCCGCCTTCGCGATCCGCGAGGCGTCGTCTCGAAGCGGCGCCCCCAAGGCGCTCTTTGTCGGCGACACCCTCGATCTGCACATGCTGCACGCGCTGCTTGAGACGGCCGAAGCCATGGTCGAAGGCGCGTCCTACGCCGAGGCAGGCGGCCCCACCTTCTCGGGCACCGCCCTCATCGACCTCGACCTGGGCAGCGTACCGACGCAACGACGCACGCCGACCGCAGCGCGTCGACTGGCGCGCGCGCTGAGAGTCGATCCGCGGGTCGGCGCCATCGTCGAAGCCCGAGCGGCCGCCGCCATGAGCAGCTTGCTTGGTGCTCGGACGCCAGGTGCCTGGCGCTCAAAGTTCAGCGCGCGCGCTGATGGGCTGCGCGTCCGCCTCGACGTCGAGATGGAGGCCCGCCTGCATGGCGACGCACAGCACGATGACGAACAGCACGGCGAGGGGCTTGGGCTCGGATGATGACTCCGCCGTCCGCCGACGGCGTCGACGTCCTGTACTCACTCGGGCAGGTCGCTCGCCTGACCGGCATTCGCCCCGACCAACTCCGACGCTGGCATCGCAGCGGCCTGCTGCCGACCCGCGAGCAGGCCGGGCAGCGCGGCTATAGTTTTCCCGACGTCATCGCGGCGCGCACGGCCCTGGGTCTCATTGAGCAGGGCGTGACCACGCGCCGGGTCCGCGAGGCCGTCGAGGCGGTCCGTGCCTGGCGCGTCGACGCGCGGCATCCGCTGGCATCGCTGCGGGTCTATGCCGACGCGGGCAAGCTCGTCGTCCGCCTCGATGACGCCTTGGTCGAGCCTGACTCCGGCCAGCTGCTGCTTGATTTGCCGGTCGGCGAGGTTCAGCGCTGCCTCGATGGCGAGCTGTTGCGGGTCGCGCCCCAAGTCGACACCAAGAACGCCGATGATTGGGTACGCGACGGCATCACGGCCGAAAACGAGGGGCGTTCAGAAGCCGCTCAGGCTCTCTACACGCGGGCTCTTGCCGCCCAGCCCGGGCACGCCGGCGCGCTCGTCAACCTGGGCAATATGCTGTACGTCCGCGGCGACCTTGATTCGGCGCTCGACCATTATCGACGCGCCACGCAGAGCGCGCCCGCGTATTGCGATGCCTGGTACAATCTGGCGAACGCGCTCGACGATACG
>JBNMOZ010000482.1:0-5137 GCA_051276005.1 Bradymonadia bacterium
GGGAATCTACCTGCTGACAGGCGGCGAACGGACGCCCGGGGCGGGCAAGGCGGTCACCGATCGGTGGCGCTTCGACCTCGATTTGGCAGGGTCGGCGCGGGTGGTCTTGTACAATCGCGATGGCTTAGCTGGCCTGAAGTGGACGTTCAGCCAGGACGCTCAGCCGATGGGCGCCGCCGAAGGCGTCAAGGTGGTGCAAGAGAGCGCCGCTGTGACTTTGGTTACTTTGCCCACGCCTGCCCGAGGCGTCTGGCTCATCCAGCGGGAAGGCACGCGAAATTGACCCTCTTTATCTCGAAATGGCGCGCCCCGGTCGGACTCATCGCCAGCCTTTGGGCCGGGCCTGCGATCGCGCAGCCCGCACCGGGCGACACCCCAGCGCCCGCCAGCGTGAACTCTGGCAGCGCTGCGCCCGCCAGCGGGGCTTCGGGCAGCGCAGTCTCTGGCAGCGCTGCGCCCGCCAGCGCCGCGCCCGACAAGGCGATCGTGCTCACCGACAGCGGGCTCTCGATCACCGGTCTCAAGCAGCGCTACGCCCGCGCCGAGCCCATTGAGCTGACGGTGGCCGTGCCGCGGCAGAACGTGCTGCGCGCCCGCACCGAGGTCGCCTTGATGCGCGATGACACCCGTGGCCAACCGATTTATCAGGACCTGCGCGACTACGATCGGTTCACGCATGTCGAGTCGCTCAAGTTCAACATTCGCCTGCCGGCGGCCGAGCGCCAGGGCCAACTCGCGCTGCTCGTGCGCGTGCGCGGCCTGCGCAACCGTGGCGAGGGCACGCCGGCCGAGGCCTTCGAGGATGCGTTGACCTACCGACTCGGCTTCGAGGCCGAGGCCGGCGGGGGCGCCGTGGTCGATCAGGGCTCGCGGCTTGATGGTCGGGCCTTCTTCGGCTTCAACGCCGCGAAGATCGACAGCAAGGCCAGCGCGCAAGCCGACCGCTGGGCCGACGCGCTCAAGGCCGCGGACGGGCTCGCTGAGATTCGCATCGAAGGGCACGCGGACAAGACCGGCGGCTCGGGCTACAACCTCGAGTTGTCGCGGCGACGCGCCGAGGCCGTGCGCGCAGCGTTGATCAGCCGCGGCATCCGGCGGGGCATCATTCGCGTTGTGGGGTTTGGCTTCGATCGGCCCGCCGCCGCAAATGGCGCGAGCCCGGCGCTGGATGAGAAGGGCGTGTGGCAGAACCGGCGCGCTGAGGTTGTCTGGTTCAGCGCCCGGCGCAAGTAGTGGAGGCAGAGATCATCGCTTGATGGGTCTCTGTGCCGCCTAGAAGCGAGCTGCGAACCCGAACCCAGGGCCGTCAGGGCCAAAGGTCGGCGCGAAGCTGAACGGCCTCACCTCGGGTTCGGCGGGCACATCGGCGCAACCGGCCGGCGCATCAGGCTCGATCAGCCAGAGCACCACGCCGGTCGCGAGCAGGCCGACGCCCACCCCCATCGACACCGCGCCCATGGTCTTAAAACGCGACGCGCTGTCTTGGACCCGCAGCGCCTCGCGCTGGGAGAGACTGAAGATCACCCCGTCGGCGTCGCGCTCGGCGTCGTCGATGGCGGCTTCGTCCGTGAGCCCTTCAGAGAACGCGAGGGCGCCGATCGCAAACGCAATGCCGCCGCCAACGAGCGTGCCCCAGCGGGCGCTGCGCCAGCCCAACCGCGGATCGTCAGCCGTCGCCGCGATGGTCGAAGGCGCGCCGATCGCCGCGGGCGCGACCGCCTGAGCAGACGCGACCGCGGGCAGCGCCAGCGCGATAGAGACCCACCCGATCGTCGGCCAACCGGCTGAGCTCGACTTCATTGAATTCCACATCTGACGCACTTCGATACTCCTGCCGTCAGGTTTTGCACATCGTACCCGATTCGGGCTCGGCGACCGAAGGACCACGGTCAGCCAATGTTTTTGCGAGTTCTTTCCAGTATTTACGCGCCGCAGTCAGGAGAGACTGGCGGGGCCTTTGCATCAGTTGACTTTGGTGAACGTCGGGGGTGTGTCGGTCTGATGCCTGCAGGCGGCTTGGCCGATGCGTGGTGCGACCGCGCAGGCGGCGGTGGCTGCGCTCGCGGCGGGGGCGTGCGACGCCCGAAGGTGCCGACCGAGAGGCCAGCAAGAGCAACAGGTAAAGCAGGCACATGCCCACATCTATACTGCCCGGCGCGACGGCGTCATGGGCGTCGCATATTGCCGGATGTGCTCAGGCGCGGGCGGGGAGGATGAAGTCGACGTGGCCGACCTGCGCGCCGCTGTCGCCCGGCTTGAAGTCGATGATCACGCCGCGTTGTTCGGCCGCGCTCAGCGCCTGCAGGATGCCGTCCTTCGCGTTGAGCGCGTCGCCCCCGAAGTAGGTCTGGGTGGTGACCGTGCGGCCATCGGTCGCGCCGATCTTGAAGTGCAGATGCGGCGGCCGCCGCCAGTCGCGGGCCGCCAGGTAGCTGCCCGGCACGATGCTCAAGAAGCGAAAGCCGCCGTCGCCGTTGGCGATTACCTTGCCCCAGCCCTGAAAGCCCGCGTCCAACGCGCCCGAGCTTGCCCGGTCGGCTGGGTGGTTGTAGCGCCCGGCTGCGTTGGCTTGCCACAGCTCCACCTGGGCGCCCGGCAGGGGTCGACCCTGCAGATCGATCACTCGACCGCGCACTTCAATGATCGCGCCCTGGGCGCGGGGTTGTCCGGCCAATCGCGTCAGATCGGCGTCGCTCTCGCGCGGCGGCGTGCTTGGGTAAAACGGGCCCCGGGTCTGCGCGGCCGTGAGCACTCGCGGCGTGGTCTTTGCTTTGGCGCAGCCCAGCAGGGCCAGGGGCGAGATGAGAATCCCGCCGAGCACGGCGCGACGGTGAATGGGCTGGGTGAACAGAGTCGACATGGGCACCTCCTGTAGACCTAAAGGCTACCGCAACCCGGTCCTGGTTGGGTGAGCAGGGCGTCAGCAGCTTGTCAGCAGAGTGTCTCGCGGGCTGCTTTGCTCGCGTCAGCAGGGTGTTGAAGAAGGCGGGTCGCGGCGCGACGGCCTGCTAAACGTAAAGCTCGGCGAGGTCGGTGCGATCGAGGGCGTTGAGGTGCTTGACCAGCTTCGCCTTCAGCGCTTCGGCGTGGCTATCGGCGCCCAGGCCCCGCATATGGTGGTGCAGAGCCGTGTAGAACGCCTGGGTCTCGGCCAGGTGGCCCACCGGCCAGTCACCCGAGGGATCGGGCTGCAGCTGCTCTTCGAACAGATAGCTCAGCTCGCTGAGGTTGCCGACAGTGAACGCCAACTCGCGGATCTCATTGCGGGCTTCGCGGTACTCGTCGAGGGCGCCGATGGCGAGCAGGTCGTCGAAGAGCTCGTGGTACTCCTCGAAGAGGCGGTGCAGATTGCCCAGCCCCTTGTTGATGCCCGCCGCGGTGCGCACGGCGTCAAGCGAGCGGCGCACCCAATCGGTGAAGCCCGCCTCGCTTTGGGATTGGTCGGCGCAGCGACGGCAGATCTTGCTGATCTCGACGAAGCACTCGTCGACGCGAGGCGTGCCCCCGGGCAGCCGGCTGAAGAGGGCGATACACCGCTCGATGATCGAAATGGCGCGCGGGGGGTCGAGCTCGCGGCGCGCCTGGTTGAGCAGATGCTCGATGCGCATCTCGAGGCCCAAAGGATCGGCGCCGGGGGTGCGCGCTTCGAGGCCCCGAAAGCGTGCGCGCAACGCCCGATAGCGGCCCAGATCACCGCGCTTGCGGTACACCTCGCGCAGCATGCTGCCGATGAGCTGGACCTGGTCGACTTCGCCAATCTCGTCGTAGTCGGCGACGGCGTGCTCCATATGATGGGCGGCTTCGCCCAGCCGATCGACGCTGAGCAACAGGCGCTCGCCCAGGCGGACACGCACGTAGGCGCGCTGCTCGGGCGCCATCGTCGTGCCGCGGGCTTCGATCAGGTCGGTGATGGCCTGCACATGTCCCTGCGCATCGAGGCCCAGCCGCTCGGCGTGGCGCAACTCGACGAGCGAGAGGGTGCACAGACCGTAGGCATCTTCGAGGATCACGTAGGCTTCGCGCGCGATCTCCAGGTAGCGCTCGGGGTGCAGCATGGCGTCGGGCAGCCCGCGCTCGAGGGCCTCATATGCGGTGTCAGCGACCAGCTGATGCAACCCGAGCGGGCGCGCGATGGCGAGCACCTGGTCGACCAGGCTCTGCACGCTGTCGAGGTTGAAGAAGCCCTGCTCCAAGCTGTCTTCGAGCTCGGCGATGCGGCGCGGCGGCGGGCCGTCCTCGGCATGCGGCTGCCAGCGCTCCAGCAGCTCGGTGAGCCGTTCGCGCGCGTCGATGATCCCGTGCAGGATGCGGGTTATCACCCGCACGCGCCCGACGGGATCGGCCGCGCCGGCAGCCAACTCGGCCGCATGATCAAAGAGCTCGATTGGCAACGAGAGCTGCGCGCGCAGGTCGCTGACCGACTGCTCCTCGTCGCCGTCGAAGTCGGGCGGGAAGAACTCACCGCTCAAGATGTCGTAGTGCCGATCGACCGCTTCGCGCACGATGTCGGCAGCGCAGCGCGCCAGAAGGTCGGCGCCTTCGGCCACATGGGCGCTCTCGGCGATCTGGCGCACCGTGGCGTCGAGCAGCTCGGCGGTCAGCGCGGCGTCGACATGGGTGACGGCCGCGGCGAGGCGCTCCACGCGGGCCTGCACGGCATGCCGAGTGAGGCCCCGTGCTTCAATGCGCTCGATCAGGTAGGGCATCAGCCGATCGTGCAGGCCGGGCCACTCCCAGCGGCCGACGACCTCGACCAGCCAGCGCAGCGCAGCGCCGGCGTCCTCGGCCGGCAGATCGTCGGTGGCGCGGCTGAGCGAGAGCAGCGCGGCGCGGCCCTTGATGAAGCGGCCCGAGGCGTAGAAGACCTCCACCTGGGCGCGCAGAACGCGCACGCGCAGAGCCGCGTCGGGGTCGGCGAAGCTCAGCGCGGTGGTGACGTCGTGGCCCGCCGCATCGAACTCGCCCATCGCCGCGCGGAAGCGGGCGCGGGCGGCGAGATGGCGGGCGTTGAGCGCGCGCGTTCGCGGATCATCGCGGGCGGCATCGAGCTCGAAGCGAGCCTCCATCAACGCGGCGCTGAGCTGTCGGCGACGGGCGCGATCGGAGAGGCGAACGGCCGGTCCGCCGATCATTGGGG
>JBNMOZ010000483.1:0-5131 GCA_051276005.1 Bradymonadia bacterium
ATGCGTTGGCGCTGCCACAGACCCCTGCGAGCGCGCAAATTCGCGGATCAAGCTGGCCGGCCGAGCCAGGCGATGCAGACCCTAGGCGCGCGCAACGCGACAGACCCTTGGAACGGGGCAATCTGAAGTGGCACTGTGGCGCCGTGAAAAAGACCGCCTTCGTGACTGGGGCGACCGGCCTCTTGGGGCTCAACCTGGTCGACCAACTCTGCGCCGCCGGCTGGCGGGTCATCGCCATGCATCGCCGCTCGGCGTCGCTGTCATGGCTGGCGCAATTCCCCGTCGAGCCGGTGGTGGGCGACCTGCTGCGGCCCGACATGCTGTACGACGCGATGCCCGATGACTGCGACGCGGTCTTTCACGCGGGCGCCGACACATCGGTCTGGGAGGCCCGCAAGGAGCGTCAATGGCGCACCAACGTGCTGGGCACGCACCGCATGCTCGAGGTGGCCCAGGCGCGCCATGCCCGCTGCTTCGTCTACACCTCGTCATGGTCGGCGTACGGCCTATCGAGCGAGCGCATCGATGAGTTCTCGCCCCAACTCGGGCGCTTCAGCACATCGCACTTCGACCGCACGAAGGCCGAAGCCGAGATCGCGGTTCGTCAGGCGTGTCGACCGCTCTTCCCGACCGTGATCCTCAACCCTGCCGTGCTCATCGGTCCCTACGACCGTGATGTGTGGACGCATATGTTGCGGCTGGCACACGTAGGCCGCTTGGCCGGGGTGCCACCGGGGGGCGGCGAGTTCTGCCACGCCGGTGCGGTCGCGCGGGCCCATATCGCCGCCGCCGAGGTGGGACGCGCCGGTCAGAACTATCTGCTGGGTGGGGTCAGCGCCCGCTTCATCGACATCGTCCAGGTGATCGGCCAGTTGACGGGGCAGCCGGTGCCGCAGCGCGCGATGCCCGCATGGTGGGTGCGGCTGACCGCGCGCCTTGAGACGATCGGCTCGACGATCACCCGCAACGAGCCCGACGTGACCCCCGCCAGCGCCCGCGCCGTGATGCGTTGGCCTCGCGTCGACACCGACTTGGCCGAGCGCGAGCTGGACTATGAGCGCGCGACCCTCGACGAAATGCTCGGCGACACCTACTTATGGATGAAAGCCACGGGCTTGGTGCGCTGATGGCACCCGCCGGTGCGCAGCCCAAAAGACGGGAGCAAAGATGAGCGAAGAGCCCGGCCCAACGCGGCGCAAGTATTTGAATCGGCCCGTGATTATCGCCATCGGCGCCATCGCTTGGACGGTCATGATCGGCGCCGCCGCGGCCCGCTACATGGTCGCGCAGGGCTATGTCGACCAGAGCGCCCTCAAGCAGCGCGCCATGCAGGTCAGCGAGTTCAAACACCGCGTCGAGGATGAAGAGCGCGCCAACCGAGAGATCATGGCCCAAGAGGGCGGGAGCGGCGGCATCATCAGCAAGCGGCTTGGGCTACAGGCGCGCCAGCAGCGGGCCGAGAACCTGCTGGCCCCCGGCGATCCCGCCATCACCATGGACTCCGAGGCGCTTGAAAAGGAGGTCTCAGACGCAGCCAAGAAGGTCGACGCGATCGAGTGGATCAAGCGCATGCTCCCGTACTTCAGCGAAGGCGGGATGGCCATGCTGATCGGCATTGGTCTGGGCATCGTCTCGCGCGGGGTGCTCAAGATCGCCATCGTCTTCGCGCTGCTGCTCATCGGCGGTATGGAGTGGCTGGCCTACCAGGGGGTGCTCGAGGTGAACTGGGGGGCCATGGCCGGGCTCGTCCACCAGACGATCCTCAACGCGACGCCCAATGGCGATATCGGCGCAATCATTCAAGAGAAGCTGCCGTCTCTGGGCGCGCTCGGCGGCGGCTACTTCATGGGCGTGAAGGGCTGACATCCGCAGCGCGCGCGCCGGCCTTGGCCGAGCACCGGCCCCAATTCACCCCGGCTCCCCACCCGCGCCGGTCCCCAGCTGCCCCAGGCCCCCATCGGTCCGCACCGAACCCCGGTTCCCATATGACCCCGTCTGCCGTACCCTTTTGACACTCCCAGCCGTAGTGCGGGGAGCCTTCAAGGAGAACTCATGACTCGCCTCATTGTTTGGGCCGCGCTGATCGCGCTGCTTCCTGCTCCGGCCGCAGCGTTCTGCGGCTTCTTCGTGTCGGGCGCCGACTCGAAGCTCTACAACAACGCCTCGCAGGTCGTGTTGATGCGCAAGGGTCAGCGCACGGTGTTGACCATGTCGAACACCTACAAGGGCCCGACTGAAGACTTCGCGATGGTGGTGCCCGTGCCCACCGTGCTGCAGAAGGATCAGGTCAAGACGCTGCCCGCTGACGTCTTCAGCAAGATCGACCAGCTCTCTGCCCCGCGCCTGGTGGAGTACTGGGAGCAGGACCCCTGCTACCTGCCGCCCCCGCCGCGCAAGTTCATGGCGAGCAGCCCGGGCGGTGGCCGCCCGACCGTTCAATCCGCGCCCAGCGCCGACCGCTTCGGCGTCAAGGTCGAGGCCCAGTTCACCGTCGGCGAGTACGAGATCGTGATCCTCTCGGCCAACGAAGCCAACGGCCTCGAAGGCTGGCTCAAGGCCAACAAGTACAACATCCCCGCCGGCGCCGGCGAAGCCCTGGCCCCCTACATCCAGAGCGGCCAGAAGTTCTTCGTCGCCAAGGTCAACATCAAGAAGGTCAAGCGCGACACCCACGGCGACGTGGTGCTCTCGCCGCTGCGCTTTCACTATGAGGACGCCCAGCTTCGGCTGCCCGTGCGCCTCGGCCTGCTCAACGCCAGCGGCAAGCAAGACCTGATCGTCTACGTGCTGCATCCCACGTCGCGCTTCGAGGCGGCCAACTACAAGAACGTCTTCATCCCGTCGAACCTCGAGGTGCTCGACGACGTGCGCAAAGGCTTCGGCGCCTTCTACGCCGCGCTCTTCGATCGCACGCTCGAGAAGGCCGGCGGCCGCGCCGTCGTGACCGAGTACGCGTGGCAGACCAGCAGCTGCGATCCCTGCCCCGTCCCGCCGCTTCAGCCCAGCGACATCTACACCTTGGGCGGCGATGTGTTCGGCGCGGGCAAGGGCTCTGCAGCCAAGCAGCCACGCCGCCCGGGTCAGCCCTTCTTCGGCCCGTCGTCAAGCTGGGTCCTCACCCGCATGCACACCCGCTACGACAAGAAGTCCCTCGATGAAGACCTGATCTTTGTCGAAGCCAAGCCCGTCGTGGGTGGCCGCGGCAGCGCGGGCCTGAGCCGTGAGAAGCCCGGCGCGGTCAACATGTCGTCGGTCAATAACTTCCAGGGCCGCTACATCATGCGCAACTACTGGGCCGGCAAGGTGACCTGCGAGAACCCGCGCTGGGGTCGCTGGGGCGGGCCGCCCAACGGTGGCAACAAGATCAAGGCCGCGAGCGACCTGGCCAACGCGCCGCGCGGTGCGGTCGAGCTGGCCAAGACGGTGCGCAGCGCGCTGCCCGAGTTGGGCATCAAGGGCATGCCGACGCCGGCGCGCAAGACCTCGAAATAGCGCCAGGTTCGGCTGCGATGCCGCAACCAGAGACGCCAGACACGCGGCCAGCCTCCGCCTCGGAGAGGCTGAATCAAGGCTATCCGCGACGCCCGTCAAGGAGACCGCGATGCTGACCTGCCTGCTCTATGCGCTCATCCTCGCCGCGCCGCCGCCCATCGCCCAGATCGCCGAGATCGACGGATTGAGCGCGGCGCGCATCACCGACCTGACCCGCTTCGACGCCGGGCTCGCGAGCGCCGACACCGCGGTGGTCGTCGCGGCGGTCCACGCGCTGGGCCGTCTGCAGACGATGGCCGCGCTCCCCCGCCTGACAGCCGCGTTGGCGCACCCCGACTGGCAAGTGCGCCAAGCCGCCGCGTTCGCCTGGGGGCAGCTCGAAGAGGCGCCCGCCGCGCCGTTGATGGCGCGCATCAAGGCTGACGCTGCGCCGGGCGTGCGGGTGTCCGCGACGACGGCCCTGGGCACCCTCAAGGATGCCGACTGGGCATTCCTGCGCGAGGCGGCCACCGCGGACGCCGATCATGCCGTGCGCGGCGCCGCCCTGATCGCGTTGGCCCTGCAGGCGCGGCGCGGTGACGGCGTGGGGCATGGCTTCACCCTGGCGCTGCCGGGCTGGTTGGCCGACCCCAACCCGCGACTGCGCTGGGCGGCCGCCTACGCCTTTCGGCGCGCGACGCAGATCGACGGGCCCACCAACTTCGAGACCGCGCTGGCTTGTGCCGAGGACGCCGACCCCGAAGCGCGGGCGCTCTGCGTTCGGGCATTGGGTCGCTTCGACGACCTCGAGGACCACAAGCAGGCTGCGCTCGACACGACGCTCCTCAAGGCCGCGAATGACCCCGACTGGCGGGTGGCGGTCGAGGCGTGGCGGGCGGCGGAGCAGGCAAAACGGCTCGCGATGCTCGCGCCGGCGCTGCTGATGATCCCCCAGACCTCGGCCGACTTCGCGGGCCCCCGCCTGCACGCCTGGACCACCGGGCTCGACGCCCTGCTCAAGGCGCGCAGCCCGCAGGCGCGCCCGATCGCGGCGGCCATCTTTCGGCTGCAGCCCAACACCAAGGCGGCGCCCGGCGTCGCGCTGGGCCGAGCGCACCTGCGGTGCCGGGCGGCGGCGATCCTCGATCTCGACGGCGGCGATCGGCTCGCGACCTGCGATCCCGCGGCGCCGAAGGGGCTGGTCGCCACGCTCATCGGGCCCGTCCTGGCCGCGCTCGATGTGCCTGCCCGCGCCCAGGCCGTCGTCAAACGCTACGCCGCGGCCAAGACCCCGGCGATGCGCATCGCGCTGCTCGACGCCGCGGGCGCGCTCAAGGGCCAGTCTGCGCTGATCCCCATCGTCGCCCAGGGCGTCCGAGATCCAGACAACGCGGTCTTTAGCCAGGCCGCGACCACGGCGGGCAAGTTGGGCGTCAAGTCGGTCGGCGAAGTCATCCGGGCCCGGCTCGCGGCGCTGCTGACCGCGCATGACTTCGAAGCGGCGGCCGCGACCATGGACGCCCTCGGCGCGCTTGAAGATCGGGCGTCAGTGTCGGCCCTGCGCGCCCTGATCACCTTCCCCAACCACACGATCGCCGACCACGCGTCCAAGGCGCTCGCGGCGCTCGGCGTCCAGCTGCCTGCGCGTCCAGCCCCGCGC
>JBNMOZ010000484.1:0-5120 GCA_051276005.1 Bradymonadia bacterium
CATTCGGCCGGGCGCGGGCGCACTCCGACACGCTGCAGTACATCTCGAACCTGACCGACAAGGCGATCTACATCATCCACGGCGACGCCGACGACAACGTGCCGGTCAGCGAAGGCCGTAACATGCGCGACGCGGTGTCCGAAGTGACCGACGACCTCGGCTATCACGAGCAGCCGGGCGCCGGTCATTGGTGGGATGGCGACGCTTCGCCGGGCGCCGATTGCGTCGATTGGCCGCCGCTCTTCGAGCTGATGCAGGACCGCACCGTCGATCCCTGGACCCTCGAGTTCGAGTTCGTCAGCCCGTCGCCGGCCTATAACCCCACCCGCAGCTACGCGACCGTCGCGTCGGTCGAGACCGCCGATGTCGACTTTCGCCTGACCAGCGCGCGGATGGACGATCAAGTGATCTTGGTCACCGACAACGTGCGCAGCATGATCCTCGACGGCGATCGCCTGATGGGCCGCGGCGTCGCCGAGGTTGTGGTCGACGGCATGGCCCAGGCGGTGATGGCAGGCCCGATGTATGTTGGCCCCGCGTCGGGCAAGCGGCCGGGCATCCAGGGCCCGTTCAACCAGGCGTTCCACCGGCCATTCTGCTTCATCTACCCCGACGCCGCGCCCGAGATGGCGCGCGTCGCGGCTTACATGACCTCGCAATGGGCGCTGATCGGCAACGGCCACGCCTGCGCCCTGCCGGCGTCGGCGCTGACTGAAGACGTGGCGGCTAACTGGAACCTGGTCCACCTGGGCCGGGACGCCGAAGACATCGGCGCCGACGTGGCGTTCATGACCGACGACGACGGCGTGACCCTCGACGGCGATCGGTTCGACGACGCGGCGCTGATGTTCGTGTTCGACTCAGGCGAGCGGCTGAACGCGTCGCTGTCGGCGGCCGATGGCTTTGAGCATTTGCTGTATCGGGTGACGCCGTTCTCGTCGCGGTCGGGGCTGCCGGACTATTTGATCTGGTCGGATGAGGGCGGGCAAGCCGCGGGCTTCTTCGGGCCGGACTGGCAGCTGCCTTAGCGCGGGCAGTTCTGGGTGGACCCACCCTTCGTGTCCGGGTTGAAGCTGGCCTTCGAATCGCAGGGTGGTACCGATTTGAGATGTCTTGCCTTCGAATCGGAGGGTGCCACCGACTCCTGACATCTACGAGCACGCCGCAAAGCTCTGTGCTGCCGTCAGCGCATACCTTGAGAGCGATTAGGACAGGCGTAGAGCCCGCCAACCGGCGCCAACTGTGCCGTAGCTGGTCCGCACCGATCCAAGCAGCGCCGCATCAGTCGCAATGTTCGGCGTCTTCGAGCACGTCGATGCCTTCGCCAGGCCGTTGTGCGGGCAGTCGCAGCCTGATCCGTGCGGTGAGGTGAAGGCAACGGCGATACACAAGCACAGCGAGTCGTGGCCCTCGAGCATGCGAAGAGGCTATCGTGCCGGCTCGGTTTGAAGGAGGCCATCATGCGGCGCGGCGTGCTTGAAGCGTTGGTGAGTCTAAGCTTGGCGGCCTGCGTGAGCGAGTTTCCGGCGGTCGGCGACGCGCCCGGTGACGTCGGTGCAGCGAGGCCCGACGCGCGCGTTGACGGTGGGCCGGTTGGCGGCGCAGACGCCAACCACGGTTTGGGGGGCACGACCGGCGCAGGCCCAGATGGCGGCGACGGCGACGGCGGAGACGGCGGAGACGGCGGCGCAGGCGGCGACGGCGGCGCAGGCGGAGACGGTGGCGCAGGCGGCGACGGCGGCGCAGGCGGAGACGGCGGCGCAGGCGGCGACGGCGGTGATGGCGGCGACGGCGGTGATGGCGGCGACGGTGGCGCAGGCGGCGACGGCGGCGCAGGCGGCGAGCCCGAATCATGCGGCGACGGCCTGGTGCAACCCCCCGAGCAATGCGACGACGGCAACCTCGACGAGGGCGACGGCTGCACCGCGACCTGCGTGAACGAGTTCTGCGGTGACGGCCGCGTCAACAACATCGATGAAGGCTGCGACGCCGAGCCAGGGTGCGGCGCGGACTGCCAACCGCTGCCCTTGTCGGTGCTGTCTTTCGCACCGGCCGCGGGCGCCGAGGGCGTGCCGATCCGCACGGTCATTGAGGTGATCTTCTCTCAGCCGCTCGACCCCGAGACGGTGACCGCTCAGACGCTGCGCTTGGGTCCGATTGGCGTCATGGACGGCGTCGCCTTCGATGTGGATCGGGGCATGAACGGGCGGTGGATCGTCGACGACACTGCCGCGGTCTTCGTGCCCGACCGGCCACATCTGCAGGAGTACACAACGCGCCATCACATTACCGTGACGCGCAACGTGCGCACCCCAGCGGGCGGGCGACTCGCCCAGGCGCAGACCATCGAGTTCGTCACCCAGCAAGTCGATCCACAGAGCCTGTATGCCGTCCGCAACGCCGAGTTCGACGACCTGCTCGATGTCTACAATGCCCAGGGCGCCGCGCACCTCAACGCGGGCGACTTCACGGTCGGTGCGCGGTGGTGGTTCACGCCCAACCCGTTCGGCGCGCTTTGGATGCGCAATGATCTGGGCGGCGCGGGACGGTTCTTAGAGGGCTTCGACGGCAGCATAGCGGCCTTCATGAGCGGGGCTGGCAACTTCTCTGGTGAGCAATGGTCCATTAATCCGGTCGACGCCCGACCCGAGCCTGGGCCCTTCGAGAGTCCGACGCGGGTGCACCTGTCGACTGGCTTCCAGGGGCTGGGGCGCAGCCTGGGCGTCGACGGCATCGACGAGCGCGGCAATCGCCGGGTATCGACGGAGGACATCGGCGCCCTCGATCAGCAGTGGTATCTGACCAACCTCGGTCTACACGACACCATCGACACGGTCCGCAACCCCGCCAACGGGCACTATTATGCAGCCGTCAACGCCCTGCAGTTGACCTGGTACGACGCGGCCATCGGGGCGGCTAGCCTGTTCCACGACGGCCTGCAGGGCCATCTGGCGACTATCACATCTGCTGAAGAAGACGCTTGGCTGCGGGCGAACTTCGACATGTCGACCCGCTGGCTGGGCGGCATTCAAACCTTCGACGCCCCCGGCTTCGCCGAGCCGGCTGGCGGGTGGTGGTGGATTACCGGCGAGCCGTTCAACTACACCAACTGGAACGACGGGGAGCCCAACAACTTGGTAGACGTTGGCGAGGGCGAGCAGTGGCTGTCCACCTGGGAAAACGAGCGGTGGAACGACAGCCCGCGCGTCTGGGACTACAACCCGGCGAACAGCGGCTATATCGTCGAGTTCACCCCGCCAGCCGGATGGCAGCCCCCCCGCGAGTAGCGCGTCCAGGCGTCGTGGGGCACGCCGTCATCGTGGTGTTCGATCGCGTCAACGCCGTTGACGGTGATCCCACCCATGACACGGCCCGCGCCGGCGTGGTAAGCCGGCCAAGTGACTGACATCTTCCAGCGAAAGCGCGATCACATCGCGCTGTGCGATACGGGGCCCGTCCACGGCGCCGATCACCACGGTCTTTTTGAGGACGTGCAGCTCGTGCACTGCGCCATGCCTGAGCTGGCGACGGCCTCACTCGACCTGACAACGCGCCTGCTCGACCATGAGCTCAAGGCGCCCCTCATGGTCACCGGCATGACCGGCGGACCGCCGGAGGCCGGCGAGATCAACCGAGGGGTCGCGGCTGCGTGCGCCGCGGCTGGCGTCGCATTTGGGGTGGGCAGCCAGCGCATCATCACCAAAGCCGACGCGACCGCCGCGACCTTCGATGTGCGCAGCCACGCCCCAGGCCTGGTGCTCTTCGGCAACTTGGGCGTCAACCAGATCCGCGATCTGGGCGTCGACGTCGCGCGAGAGCTGATGAACCGAATCGAGGCCGACTATCTGTGCGTGCACCTCAACCCCGGGCAGGAGCTCGCCCAGCCCGGCGGCGAGGCCGACAGCGACTTTCGTAATGGTTACGAGACGATAGCGCGGCTTGTCGACGCGCTGGATGGCCGGGTCGTGGTCAAGGAATGCGGCACCGGCCTGGCGCCGGGCGTCGTGCGTCGCCTGCATGGCGCCGGCGTGCGCGCGGTCGACGTGAGTGGATCCGGCGGCACCAGCTGGGTCAAGGTAGAGGCGTTGCGCGCTCAGGGCGTGCAGGCCGACTTGGGCACGTTGTTCCAGGGCTGGGGCATCCCAACGGCCGCAGCGACGGCGCTGAGCGCGGGCATCGGTCCGCAGATCATCGCGTCAGGCGGGGTGGGTGATGCCCTGCAGGCGGCCAAGGCCCTGGCGCTGGGCGCAGACGTCGTCGGCAGCGCGCGTCCGGTGTTGCAAGCCTTCATGGCCGACGGCCGCGAGGGCGTGGATCGGTTCTTGGATACGATGGTCCGCGGCTTGAAGATGGCCATGTTGTTGACCGGCAGTCGCACGCCGCACGAGCTGAGGCAGGCGCCCCGCGTGATCGGACCGCGCTTGCAAGCCTGGCTCGATCAAGCGGCTGGTTGATCCAGAACGGCGGTTTGTAGGTAGCACCCAGCGTCTACTCAATC
The DNA here is from genome assembly GCA_051276005.1 of Bradymonadia bacterium. Classification (GTDB taxonomy): domain Bacteria; phylum Myxococcota_A; class Bradymonadia; order UBA7976; family UBA1532; genus JBNMOZ01. Next base: position 4,499 of record JBNMOZ010000484.1, read on the forward strand.
GTGGCGAGGAGTGAGTATGGGTGATTCACGCATTCCGGGCTTCTACCGGCTCGATGGCGCCGAGCGGCACGCCGAGCTCCAGGCGCGCTTGGGCCTGACCGACGCCGATCTGGCCGTACTCGCCGACGGCGGCAGCCTCGATTGGGATCGCGCCGACAAGATGGTCGAGAACTGCGTGGGCGTGTTCGGCCTGCCCATCGGCCTGGGGCTCAACTTCACCGTCAATGGCCGCGATCTGATTGTGCCGATGGTGGTCGAGGAGCCCTCGATCATCGCCGCTGTCAGCCACATCGCCAAGCTCGCTCGCCCGCACGGTGGCTTCAAGGCCGACACCGATCCGGGCGTCATGATCTCGCAGGTGCAGATCGTCAACGTGCCCGACATGGACGCCGCCATCGCGTCGCTGACGGCGGCGCGGGCGCAGATTTTGGCGCGGGCGAACGCGGTGCACCCCAACATGGCAGCCCGGGGTGGCGGGGCGCGCGACATCGAGATACGCCGCTTCGACGCGCCCTGGCCGATGCTCGTGCTGCACCTGCTGGCTGATTGCTGCGACGCGATGGGCGCCAACGCCGTCAACGCCATGGCAGAGGGCGTCGCGCCTCTGGTCGAGGATCTGACT